>CAZGDZ010000208.1:0-4748 GCA_964524855.1 uncultured Macromonas sp. | reverse complement strand
CCAGCAGCACCACGGTGAACAGGGCCATGAGGGCGGCGGTGACGCGCTGCATCAGCCAGTCGCGGGTGCCGTAGTGAGCGCCGGTGACGACGCGCTTGGAGCCGTAGTTGACGGACATGTTGTGCTACTCCAGTGATATCAGTAGAGGCCGAACAGCTTGGCGCCCAACACCACGGTGAGGCCGATGCTGAGCACCAGGGTCACGGTGGCGGACGATTTGCCGAACTCTTTGGTCACGCTGTGGGTGGCGTCCATGTACAGGTGGCGCACGCCCGCGATGAAGTGGTGCAGGTAGCCCCACAGCAAGCCCAGCACCACCAGTTTGACGAACCAGCCCGGCACAAAACCGATGCCGGCGCTGAACGCGGCGGTGAAGACTTCAAAGGAGATTTCCGACGACAGAGATGTGTCGAACATCCAGATGATGAAAGGCATCAGGAAGAACATCAGCAGGCCACTGACGCGATGCAGGATGGAAACCCAGCCGGCCGCAGGCAGACGGTAGGTGGTGAGGTCCTTGAACGCATTGATGTTGCGGAACTCGGGCCGCTTTTTGCTCAGCTCTGTCATGGAAGAACTTTCGGTTGGCTAGAAGTCGGGGATGTTGTAACCAGCGTGTAACTTTGCGGCATCACGCTGACGGAAACCTGTCGGATTCTATTGCAATGCAGCATTCGGTCGGGTGTGGGGAGTACATAGTTGACGCTCAGCTCAGCTGATTGCGGTAGTGGTGGCTGTCGGTACGGTACAGGCTGCGGCGCAATTCCATTGGTACATCGTTGTAGGTGTAGGCCATGCGCTCCACGCTCAGCAGCGGGAAGGCCACGGGCACCTTCAGCCGTTCGGCCATGGCTTCGTCAGCGGCCACTGCCTTCACCTTTTCCTGTGCCCGCACCATGCGGACGCCAAATTGGGCTTCAAACAGGGCGTACATCGGGCCCTGGTGCTGAGCCAGGGTTTCCAGCGTCAGTCCTTTGAAGGCGGTGCCGTGCAGCCAGACGTCTTCCGCGATGGTGGGCACACCCGCGAAAGACAGCACTCGGCTGACCTGCACCATGGGTTCGCCGCTGCGCAGGCCCAGGGCGGTGGTCACTTCGGCCGGTGCGCGCAAGCGCCGGCAGGCGAGGATCTCGCGTTGCGCCGGGCCTTCGCCTTCCACAGTGCCTTCGTCCGGGTGCAGGCGCAAAAAACGGTACTGAATGCGTTGCTCGTTGTGGGTGGCGACGAATGTGCCTTTGCCCTGACGGCGCACCAGCAGGTTTTCGGCCGCCAGTTCGTCGATGGCTTTGCGCACCGTGCCTTGGCTGACCCGGTAGCGGGCGGCCAGGTCCAGCTCACTCGGGATCAGGTCGCCAGGCTTCCATTCGGCCGCCTGCAGGCTCTGCAAAATCAAGGCTTTGATTTGCTGGTACAGCGGGCTGAAGGCCGGGGTGGACGGCGACACAGGATCCCCGGCCACAACGGCGTCGGTGGCAGGGCCGGACAGGTCGGCAAGGTCAGGGCTCGAGTGTGTCATGAAGATCTCAATCATATCTTATATAAGACATAAGACAAATTGACGTTTTCGGGTTTACCAGAGTACACTTCGCAGGATTTGTTTTCTTCAACCATTTCCTTTTTTGGAGTGTTTTCATGAGCAAGAAGCCCGTTCGCGTGGCCGTCACTGGCGCGGCAGGTCAAATCGGTTACGCCCTGCTGTTCCGCATTGCCTCTGGCGAAATGCTTGGCAAGGACCAGCCGGTCATTCTGCAACTGCTGGAAATTCCCGACGAAAAAGCTCAGAAAGCCCTCAAGGGCGTGATGATGGAGTTGGAAGACTGTGCATTCCCGCTGCTGGCTGGTATGGAGGCCCACAGCGATCCGATGACCGCGTTCAAAGACACCGACTACGCGCTGTTGGTGGGCTCCCGTCCCCGTGGCCCGGGCATGGAGCGTGCCGAGTTGCTGTCGATCAACGGCGCCATCTTTACCGCGCAAGGCAAGGCCCTGAATGCCGTGGCTTCCCGCGATGTGAAAGTGCTGGTGGTGGGCAACCCCGCCAACACCAACGCCTACATCGCCATGAAGTCGGCCCCGGACCTCAAGCCCGGCAACTTCACCGCCATGCTGCGCCTGGACCACAACCGCGCGGCTTCGCAAATCGCGGCCAAGACCGGCAAGGCCGTCAAGGACATCGAGCAGCTGTGCGTGTGGGGCAACCACTCGCCCACCATGTACGCGGACTACCGCTTCGCCACCATCAACGGCGAATCCGTCAAGGACATGATCAACGACCAGGTGTGGAACGAGACCGTGTTCCTGCCGACCGTGGGCAAGCGCGGCGCCGCCATCATTGAAGCGCGTGGCCTGTCTTCCGCCGCTTCCGCCGCCAACGCTGCCATCGACCACATGCGCGACTGGGCGCTGGGCACCAACGGCAAGTGGGTGACCATGGGCATCCCGTCGCAAGGCTGGTACGGCATTCCGAAGGACGTGATGTTCGGCTTCCCCGTCACTTGCGAAAACGGTGAGTACAAGGTCGTGGAAGGCCTGCCGATCGACGCGTTCAGCCAGCAGTGCATCGACAAGACGCTGAAAGAGCTGACCGACGAGCAGGCCGGCGTGGCCCACCTGGTGTAATTGCTCAGCACCCACGTCAGACACATGCATCCCCGCCAGGTTTTGTTGGGTGCGCAGGCCGCGGCACAGCCGCTGCCGGTGTGCGACCACTACAGCGGCGTGGAGGTGCGCATGCGCAAAAGCCTGGCCCTGCAGCGCGAGTTCATCGAGCGCTTCGGGGCTTGTGTGTTTGACGTGACGCTGGATTGTGAGGATGGTGCGCCGGTGGGCGGCGAGGCCGAGCACGCGGCCCTGGTGACCGAACTGGTCGCGGGGTTGGCGCTGCACGGGCCGGTGCGCCAGCGCGTGGGTGTGCGGGTGCATGCGGTGGACCACTCGGCGTTCGAGGCCGACGTGGCCCACATCGTCGGCACCGTGGCCGACCGCCTGGCTTACCTGATGGTGCCCAAGGTCGAGTCGGTGGCGGACGTGGAACGTGCCGTGGCTGCGATGGCGGCTGTCGGTGCGGCAGTCCTGCCCTTGCATGTGTTGATTGAATCGCCCATGGCGGTGCACCGTGCGTTTGAGATCGCGGCCCATCCTCGGTTGCAGTCGCTCAGTTTTGGGCTGATGGATTTTGTCTCGGCCCACGGTGGGGCGATTCCGGCCCACGGTATGGGGGTGGCGGGCCAGTTCAGCCACCCGCTGGTGGTGCGCGCCAAGCTGGAACTGGCCAGTGCCTGCCACGCGCACGGCAAGGTGCCTTCGCATTGCGTGGTGACCGAATTCAAGGACGCCACCGCTTTGCGACAGGCGGCCCGTCGTGCCGCTAGCGAGTTGGGCTACACCCGGAGGTGGAGTATTCACCCCGACCAGATCGAGCCGATTTTGGCGGCGTTTGCCCCCTCGGCCGACGAGGTGGAGCGGGCCACCGAGATCGTTTTGGCCGCGATGGCTGCCGATTGGGCACCCATTTCGCACCAGGGGCATTTGCACGATCGGGCCAGTTACCGTTATTTTTGGCAGGTGCTGGAAAAAGCCCACCAGACCGGCTGTGCCTTGCCCGTGCAGGCGCAGGTCTTGTTCGATGCCCCTTAAGGAGACGACAATGCTGCCCACCCTCGCTTCCCGTTCTACCGCTGGCCCGACGCTGTTGCGCTGGTGCGGTGTCGGGCTGTTGTCGCTGGGGGTGACCCTGGGGGCAGCGGCCCAAACCTCGGCCCGCGCGGTGCCCAAGGTGACGGCGCCTGCCGCGCCGGTGCAGCCCTTGTCTGAGGCCGAACTGGCGGTCGCGGCCACCGTGCATGTGGGCGCCCTGCCGTGCGAGTTGGGGCAAACCGTGCATTTGCAGCCCGACCAGGCCGCGCCCGGGCATTTCCACCTGCAAACCCGTACCCACCGTTTCCACCTGCGACCGGTGCTCACCAGCACTGGCGCGGTCCGCCTGGAGGATGCCGCGCAGGGTGCGGTGTGGATTCAGTTGTCCAACAAATCGATGCTGATGCACCAGAAGTTGGGCCGCCGTTTGGCCGATGAGTGCAAGAGTCCGATGCAGCAGGCCGTGGCTGAGCACCTCAAGCACAACCCCGTGCCGCATTTGCTGGACGTGGCGCAGGCGCCGCGTTCAAATTGATTGTTTTTTTAATGGAGCCGAAAATGTTGCAAGCCTACCGTCAACATGCCGCCGAGCGCGCCGCGCTGGGCATCCCGCCGCTGCCGCTGGACGCCAAGCAAGTGGCCGAGCTGATCGAGCTGATCAAGAACCCGCCTGCGGGCGAAGAAGCGTTCCTGCTGGATCTGCTGACGCACCGCGTGCCGCCGGGCGTGGACGACGCCGCCAAGGTCAAGGCCAGTTTCCTGGCGGCCGTGGCCCACGGTGACGTGGCCGTGGCGCTGATCTCCAAGGCCAAAGCCACCGAGCTACTGGGCACCATGGTGGGCGGCTACAACGTGCACCCGCTGATCGAGCTGCTGGACGACGCCGAAGTCGCGGGCGTCGCCGCTGAGGGTCTGAAGAAGACCCTGCTGATGTTCGACTTCTTCAACGACGTGGCCGACAAAGCCAAGGCCGGCAATGCCAAGGCCAAGGGGCCGTCCAAGGCGAGAGGTTTTCAGTGTTTGTGCTTTTTTTGGTTGTTTGCGCTCGTTTGTGATTGGAAACGACGTTGTTGTTGTTGTTGCTGTTGTTGTTGTTGTTGCCGTCGTTGTTT
>CAZGDZ010000207.1:1248-4766 GCA_964524855.1 uncultured Macromonas sp. | reverse complement strand
CGCGCGCATGGCCCTGGCCGCCGCTGGCCTGCTGGCCGCCGCTGCCCACGCCCAGACGATCGCCTACATCACCAACGGCAACACCAACGAAGGCTGGACGCTGATCAACGGCGGCGCCAAGAAGGCAGGCCAAGCCCAAGGCGTCAAGTTCATCGAACTGGCGGCTGAAAAAGGCGAACTGTCCAAGCAACTGGCCATCGTGGAAGACATGATCACCCGCAAAGTGGACGCGATTGCGATTGCACCGGTGGACTCCAAAGGCATTGCCCCGGCCGTGAACAAGGCCCTGGCCGCTGGCATTCCCGTGGTGGCGGTGGACACCGGCATCACCGGCGCCAAGATCACTTCCTATGTGGCGACCGACAACATCAAGGCCGCCATGGTGCAAGGCAAGTGGACCGCCGAGCAGATTGCCGACGGCGACACCGTGATCTACATCACCGGCGACCTGGGCCAGTCCACCGGCCAGGAACGCAAGAAGGGCTTCCTGGACGGCCTGAACGCGGTGCGCAAGAACGTGAAAGTGGTGGAAGTAGCCACCACCTGGGACCAGACCATGGCCCAGAACGGCGTGGAAGCCGCGCTGCGCTCCAACCCGAACGCCAAGGTCATTGCCTGCGCCTGGGACGGCGGCGCCCTGGGTGCCAAGGCCGCGATGATGGCCGCCGGCAAGAAAGCCGGTTCCATCAAGATCGCCGGCTTCGACGGCTCGCCCGGCGGCCTGGACATGATGAAGCAGGGCTGGCAGCAAGCCAACGCTGCGCAGATGCTGGCCAAGATCGGCCAGGTCGGCATGGAAACCGCGATCGCCGCGGCCAAGAAGCAAAAGGTGGACGAGCGCATCGACACCGGTTCCTTCCTGGTGCTGCCTTCCAACGTGGACCAGTTCGCCAAAGACTCCGGCGTGGTCCAGTTCATGAAAGTCAAGTGACCTCCGGTCACGCGTGAGTAACGCACCCGCCCAGGTGGGCGGGTGCCCCTGTTTGAGGACATCCACCATGAAATCCATCACCCGCCAGGAATGGTATGGCGCGCTGGTCGCCGTGATCGTGCTCGGCCTGCTGCTGAGCTTCGCTTCCCCGTTTTTTCTGACCACCGGCAACCTGTCCAACGTGTTGGTCCAGGCCTCGGTGATCGCCTTGTTGGCGGGCGGCCAGACCTTCGTCATCCTCACGGCCGGCGTGGACTTGGCGGTGGGTGCGGTGACGGCACTGGCTGGGGCCATCGCCGGTCACATCATGCTGAAGCTGGGCGTGGACCCGTACGCGGCCATGCTCGCAGCACTGGCCATCGGCGTCGCCGTGGGCTTGTTCAACGGCTATCTGGTGGCGTTCGTCGGCATCCCGTCGTTCATCGTCACCCTGGGTGGATTGACGCTGTGGCGCGGCCTCGCGTTCGAATCCACCGGCGGCTTCGACAACGCAGGCCTGCCCGATCCGTTCCCCTTCATTGGCTATGGCGAGTTGTTCGGCATCCCCATGCCCACGGTGATCATGATCGTGGTGTTCGCCCTCATGGCCTTCGTCCTGTCCAGCACCAAACTGGGCCGCTACGTGTACGCCATCGGCTCCAACGAAATGGGCGCGCGCCAGGTGGGCATCAACATCCGCTGGTACAAGCTGGGCGTGTACGTGGTGTCGGGCCTGGCCTGCGGCCTGGCGGCCATCGTGCTGATGGCCCGCATGGACTCGTCCAGCGGCAAGATGGCGCAGAACTTCGAACTCGACGCCATCGCGGCGGTCATCTTGGGCGGTACCTCGCTGTTCGGTGGCCGCGGCAGCATCTGGGGCAGCCTGCTGGGCGCCATCCTCATCACCATGATCCGCAACGGCATGAACCTGCTGGAAATCTCGCAGTTCAAGCAGATGATGGCGATCGGTGCGGTGGTGATCATCGCGGTCTGGATCGACGTGGTGCGCCGCAAGCGCCTGCTGCGCAAGTGATGCCGCATCCTTCCATGAACACGGCCATCCCCACGCCCGCCGCCGCCTTTCTCGTGGCTGGCGAAGCCCTGATCGACCTGATCCAGCGCCCCGACGGATTGCTGGAACCCAAGCTGGGCGGTTCGCCCTGGAACCTGGCGCGCGCTCTGGGGCGCCTGGGCTGCCAGGTGCAGTACCGCAGCCCGCTGTCCACCGACGACTACGGCCAGCAACTGGCCGCCGCCCTGATAGAAAGCCAAGTGCAACTGACCGGCCACCGCAGCCCCTGCCCCACCAGCCTGGCGCTGGTGAAGGTGGACGCCCACGGCCACCCCGACTACGCCTTCTACCGCGAAGGCGTGGCCGACCGCGACCTGCCGCCGCTGGACATTCTGAACGACGCTGACCTGTCGGCCCGGGTGTTCCACGTCGGTTCGCTGTCGCTGCTGCCACCCGATGGGGAACAGTGGCGCGACCTGTTGGCGGCGCTGCGGCAACGCGGGCTGGCCACCAGCGTGGACATCAACATGCGCCCCATGGTGGCGCGCGACAAGGCCGCCTACGCCGCACTGGCGCGGGCCATCCTGGCCGAAGGCGTGGTCGTCAAGGTGAGCGACGAAGACCTGCGCGCGATGCACCTGCCGGGTGAACCGCTGACGGTGGCGCGCGGTTTGCTGTCGGACACCACCCGCGCGGTGGTGCTGACGCTGGGCGCGCAGGGCGCCTGGTGCCTGACCCACGAAGGGCAATGGTTCCAGCCACCGGCTCAGGTGAAAGTGGTGGACGCGGTGGGCGCAGGCGACTGCTTCTACGCCGGCTTTCTGGCGCGGCTGGACGAACTGGGTTGCTTCCACCAGCCCTCGGCGCCCAGCTTCTCGGCCGAAGCGGTGCAAAGCGCACTGGAGTTTGGCAACCGGGTCACCGCCATCAACCTGCAACGCGCAGGGTGCCAGCCGCCGTGGCGGCACGAGTTGGCTTGAGCCGGCCCGCACACAAGGTAACCCTGGTTACCTTTTTATTTACCAATCAAAGTAACTTTGTTACACTCGCAACTTCTCTGACAAGGCACGGTGAGACTAGATGAGCAACCCGCAAGACCCGGCACTGGACATCGTCATCTTCGGTGGCGCCGGAGACCTGTCCTGGCGCAAGCTGCTGCCTGCGCTGTACATGGCGCACGCCCACGGCCGCCTGCCCACCACCTGCCGCATCATCGGCATCGGCCGCCAGGCTTGGAGCCGTGACGACTACGCCCGCTTCATCGACGAATCGTCGCCCCCGCACATCGAGGCCAGCGCGCTGAACACCGCCACCTGGCAGGACTTCCTGTCCCACCTCGACTACGTCCAGATGGACGCGACCCAGGCGGCCGATTATCAACGGCTGGGTGCGGCCTGCACGGTCGGCGCCGTCAAGGTGTTCTACCTGGCCACCGCGCCCAGCCTGTTCACCCAGATTTGTGCCAACCTCGACGCCGCTGGCCTGATCGACCCGCAAGCCCGCGTGGTGCTGGAAAAACCGCTGGGCCACGACCTGCCCTCGGCGCAAGTCATCAACGAAGCGGTGGCACGCCACTTCAAGGAACACCAGATCTAC
>CAZGDZ010000207.1:0-1238 GCA_964524855.1 uncultured Macromonas sp. | reverse complement strand
CTGGGCAAGGAAACGGTGCAGAACCTGATGGTGCTGCGCTTCGGCAACGCGATTTTCGAACCGCTGTGGCGCGCCCCGTACATCCAGAGCGTGCAGATCACCGTGGCGGAAACCGTGGGGGTGGGCAGCCGTGCCGGCTTCTACGACCAGACCGGCGCCATGCGTGACATGGTGCAGAACCACCTGCTGCAATTGCTGTGCATCGTGGCCATGGAGCCGCCGATTTCACTCGACCCCGACGATGTGCGCGACGAAAAGCTGAAGGTGCTGCGGTCGCTGCAGCGCATGACGCTGGCCGACATTCGCCAGAACACGGTGCGCGGCCAATACATCGCCGGTGCGGTGCAGGGCGAATCGGCCCGCGCCTACCTGACCGAAGACAACGTGCCCGCCGACAGCGCCACCGAAACCTTCGTGGCCCTGCGCACCCAGATCAACAACGCCCGCTGGGCCGGCGTGCCCTTCTTCCTGCGCACCGGCAAACGCATGCAGGCGCGCCGCTCGCAGATCGTGATCGATTTCGCGCAACCGCCGTTCTCCATCTTCGCGGATCAGCAGCAGATCCAGCACCCCAACCGCCTCATCATCACCCTGCAGCCGGAAGAATCCATCCAATTGCAGATGATGGCGAAACAGCCAGGCTCCGGCATGAACATGAAGCCGGTCCACCTGAATCTGGACCTGGAATCGGCCCTGGCCGGCCGCCGTGCCGAGGCCTACGAGCGCCTGCTGGTGGACGTGACCAAAGGCCGACTGACCCACTTCATGCGCCGCGACGAACTGGAAGCCGCCTGGAAATGGGCCGACCCCATCCTGGAAGGCTGGAAGCAACTGGGCGATAAGCCGCGCCCCTACACCGCTGGCACTTGGGGGCCAGCCGCCTCTTCCGCCCTGATGGCGCGCGAAGGCTGCACTTGGTTTGAAGAATCATGAGCGCGACCACCTCCCCGAGCACGGTGCGGGAGCACCGCTACCCCGACGCTGCCACGCAGGTGCAGGCGCTGGCTGCCACCATCGCCCAGCAACTGCAAACCGCGCTGGCCGAACGCGGCCAGGCCACCCTGGCGGTGTCCGGCGGGCGTTCGCCCATCGCGCTGTTCCAGGCGCTGCGGCAGGCCCCGCTGGACTGGGCCCACGTCAGCATCACCCTGGTGGACGAACGCTGCGTGCCCGAAGACCACCCGGACAGCAATGCCCGACTGGTGCGCCAGCACCTGTTGCAAGGGCCCGCCAGTGCC
>CAZGDZ010000206.1:0-4791 GCA_964524855.1 uncultured Macromonas sp. | reverse complement strand
GTATGGGGCCGGACAGCTCCACCTCGCGTTCGATGTTGAGCAGCCCCTCGGAGCCGGCCACGGTGCGGGCCGCCACCCGCATGGGCAAGCCGAAGCGGTAGT
Source organism: uncultured Macromonas sp. (assembly GCA_964524855.1). Taxonomy (GTDB): domain Bacteria; phylum Pseudomonadota; class Gammaproteobacteria; order Burkholderiales; family Burkholderiaceae_C; genus CAZGDZ01. The sequence continues at coordinate 4,689 of CAZGDZ010000206.1, read as the reverse complement.
CGCCCAGGTCCACCACGCTCAGGCCGTTGAGCTGCCCCACCCGCGCCCCGCCCAGGGCGATCAGTCGGTCGCCTTCTGCAATAGATTCGCGCAGGCGCTGGTCCGGGTAGTCGTGCCGGTGGTTGCGCGCGGCCAAGGCGGCCTGCACGTCCTGACGCTCCACCCGGCGCGCGCTGCGGGCCTGGGCGTGGGCGGCGCTTTCCACCACCAGCGCTTCGGTGCGGGCGAAGGCGGCGCTCTGGCGTGTCTGATCCTCCGCTTCGCGGTGGCTGTCCTCGATCAGCCGGGCCACCGCCTCGGCGCTGAAGTGCGGCAAACCCAGCCGCTGACAGGTGTGCGCCACGAAAACGCCGGTGGCATAGCGGGTGTCGTCGTTGGCGCGGAAGGCGTCGGCAAAGTCCACCTTCACCCGGAAGTGGCGTGCGAACTCGGGGTCGCCCTCTTGCAGCGCGTAAAAGTGCTCGTTGGAGCCGATCAGCACGATCTTCACCTCCACGTCCACCGGCTCGGGCTCCAGCGAGGTGGTGGCCAGCGCGCTGAACATGGTGCCCGGCTCCTCGATCTGCAAGCGGCCGCTGCGCAGGAAGCGCCGCAGCTTTTCCCACACCAGGTCGTCGGCCAGCAGGTCGCGCAGGTGCAGCATCAGGTAGCCGCCGTGGGCCTTGAGCAGACTGCCGGCGCGGATGCGGGAAAAATCGGTCACCAGCACGTCGTTTTCCGACCGGTATTCGATGCTGCCGAACAGCGGCCGGTACAGCGGGTTGTTCTCGACGATGACCGGCGCGCCGTAGGTGCTGGCGTTGTCCACCACCAGGTTGACGCGGTAGCGCGACAGCTGGTGCGCCAGCGCTTCGCGGCGGTCCTCTTCGTCTTCCGGGGCGCCGGTCTCGAACAGCTCCAGGTGGTCCATCACGTCGTGCACCACCTCGTCCAGCCAGGTACCCAGTTTTCGGGTGTCCTTGAACTGCTTTTTCAGGCCCTGGCGGATGGCCTGCAGTTCACGTTCGACCAGCGGCTTGACGACCTGCCGCCGCAACGCAGCCAAGCCGTCGCGCAGCGCCCGCTCCAGCGGCGCGGTGGTTTCCAGAAACCGCAGGATCTGTCCGCGCAATTCGCGCTCGCCCTGATCGTAGCGCTCGCGCACCTCCTTGGGCAAGGCGGTCATTTCGGCGGGCGACAAGGTTTCGCCCTGCTCGGTGACCAAGGTCAAGATGAGTTGGCCGCCATCGCGCCGCAACGCGAACTGGCGCGCCTCGGCAAAGGCCGACAGCTCGGTGTACGCCTGCGACTCCTGGTCGCCGTAGCGTTTTTCCAGCGCCTCCACCTCGGCTTTGAAGTCGGGCTCGGCAAAGCGTTTGGGAATGTCGGCTTGCAGCGTGCGGGCAAAGGTGGCCATGAGCTGGCGCAGCTCGCGCCCCTGTCCGCCCGGCAGGCGCAGGGCGCGCGGGCGCTCAGGTGTCTCGAAGTTGTGCAGGTAACACAGGTCGGGCGGCACCGGGCGCTGCTGTGCGATGGCGTCCATTTCCTGGCGCAACAGGGTGGAGCGGCCGGTGCCCACGTCGCCCAACACGAACAGGTGGTAGTTGGGCTGGTCCAGCCCGAGGCCGAAACGGGCGGCGGTGTGGGCGCGTTCCTGGCCGATCCAGGGCAGCGGCTCCTGCGCCAGCTCAGCGGTGCTGGCAAAACCCAGCGCGGCGGGGTCGATCTGCAAGCACAGGTCGGCGGGGGTCAGGCGGGCGGCCGTGGGGTGCGGCGGCCGCACAACGGCGGTGGGCGGCGTGGCATCGGACATGGTGCTGACAGTCTAGCGCCGTTCGTCGCCTCAGTCTCAAGCCCGGCGCCAAGCGGTCGAATCGCTGGGTATGAAAATCGCTCACACCGACCTCGCGCTGCACGCCCAACACCAGCGGACCGAATCGCGCGCGGTCCGCCAAACCTTGCAGGCGGGAACGACGCCGTCGGTGCTGCTGCAGCTGTCGGATCGGGCCCGCCAGGCCCGCCCCGAAACCGTGCCGGGGTTGGCGTGGGGCCGCCCGGCGCACCTCGCCGCTCCACCGCCGGCCGAAGCGGCGCCAGCGCAGGCAACCGCCGACACGGCCGAGTTGGAGCCGCGCCTGGCGGTGCTGGCCCGCATGATCGAGGTGCTGACCGGCGAGGTGGTGCGCGTGTTCCGCGCCGAAGCGCTGCAGGGCGAAGGCGGCACCTCCGCGGCGGTGAGCAGTTCATCCGCAGCAGGCGCCGCCAGCAGCGACGGGGCCACCGGCTGGCGCCTGTCGTTCCAGCAAACCGAGATCCGCTACGAGCGCGAAGTGACGCAGTTCGCGGCCCAGGGCACGGTGCAAACCGCCGATGGCCGCACCCTCACCTTCAGCCTGGGCCTGACGCTGCAGCGCGAATTCCTGGAGGTGCGCCAAACCACCCTGCAAGCCGCCGGCGGGGCGATGAAAGACCCGCTGGTGCTGCACTTCGACGGCGCCTTGCCCCACCTCACCAGCACCCGCTTCGACTTTGACATCGACGCCGACGGCAGCACCGAAGCACTGCCCTTCGTGGGCGCCGGCAGCGGTTTTCTGGTGTGGGACCGCAACGCCAACGGCCGGGCCGACGACGGCCGGGAACTGTTCGGCGCGCTCACCGGCGACGGCTTTGCCGAGCTGGCCGCCCACGACCAGGACGGCAACGGCTGGATCGACGAGGCCGATGCCATCTTTGCGCAACTGAGCGTGTGGCAGAAAGACGCCGCCGGCCAGGACAGCCTGCGGAGTTTGGCCGAAGCGGGCGTGGGCGCGCTCTACCTGGGCCGCGTGGCCACCCCGTTCAGCCTGCGCGACGCCCAGCAAGCCACGCTGGGCGAAGTGCGCAGCAGCGGCGTCTACCTGCGTGACAACGGCCAGGCGGGCGTCCTGCAGCAGATCGATCTGTCGGCCTGAGGGCCATCACTGCCGTCAACGCTTCAGTATTCCCAACAGGTTGGAAAAACTGTCCGTCCAGGGCTGAAAACCGGCGGGCACCGGCAGGCGCACACCATCGACCAGGGCGGGCGGCAGCGCGCTGGCCTGCTCCGGCGACAGCAACAACACCCAGGTGGAACTGCGGCAGTACAGGTCGCCCTCGGGTGGCGTCAGCTCGTAAGCCCGCGCCACGCGGCCCAGCGCCTGCGCAGCAGACGCCATCACCGGCTTCAAGTCCAGGTAACGGTTGGTGATGTGCACCGCCAGCACACCCTGTGGCGCCAGGTGGCGCAGGTAGCCCTGCATGGCCTCCAGCGTCAGCAAATGGGTGGGGATGGAATCGCCCGAAAACGCGTCCATGGCCAGCAGGTCAAACCGCTGCGGTGGCTCTGCCTCCAGCACCAGCCGGCCGTCGCCCAGGGCGGTTTCGATGGTGGCGCCACTGTCCTGCAGGTAGGTGAAATCGGTGCGGGCCAGGCTGAGTACCTGGTCGTTGATTTCGTACAGTCGCATCACATCACCCGGGCGGCCGTAAGCGGCCAAGGTGCCGGTGCCCAGGCCCACCACGCCCAGGCGCAACGGCCGGTCCTGGGGCAGGCTGCGCAAGGCCCGGCCAATGCCCGAGAGTTCGCAGTAGTACGCGGTGGGCTGGCGGCGGTGTGGCTCTTGCAGGTATTGCTCGCCGTGGTTGATGCGCCCGTGCACCATGCTGCGCAAGGGCCCCACCGCATCGGTGGACTCCTCGACCCGCAACTGGCTGTAGAAGTTGCGCATCACCGTCTTGTAGCCCTGGACATAACTCAGGGAAATGTCCAGCAAGCGCGCACCGTAGGCCAGCAGCGCCAGCAGCAACAGGACGCGCCAGTGCCGTTGCAGCGAGGGCCACAGCACCACCGCCACCAGCGCGGCGCAGGCGAACAAACCGATCGGCAGTTCGTAATAGGCGTTGAACACCGCCGGCGCCAACAAGCCGACGAAGGCGCCGCCCAACGCCCCGCCGATGGACAGCATCAGGTAGAACAGCGTGAGGTGGCGCACCGGCGGCTTGCGCCGCACCAGCTCGCCATGGCAAACCATGCAAAACACGAACAGGGCGCCGCACAGCAGGGCGATCAACCACAGCACCGGCATGCCCGAATCCAGCACCCGGTCCAGGGCCAGGAACGCGAGCGGCAAGGCGGCCAGGAACGCAGGGCGCACGTAATAGCGCGACGCGTCGAAACACAAGATGAAGCTGAGCAGGTACAGCGCCAAGGGCAGCACCCACAGGAAGGGCACCGGCGCCACGTCTTGCGTGAGGTGGCGGGTGATGGACAGCAGCAGCACCGTGGCGGTGGCGGCCAGCCCGACCCACAACGCACACTCGCGGCCGGTGGGGCGCGGGGCGTCGTCTGGCTCGGTGGCGCCGCTCCCCTCGACGCGGCGCGGCAGGCTGCGCCAGGTCACGGCGGCGGTGCCCAGACAGGCGAGCACGAACACGGCATACCCGGTGGACCACACCAAGGCCTGGGGCCGCAAGGCCAGCACGGGCTCGACCAGCACCGGGTAGGTCAACAAACCCAGCATGGACGCCAGGTTGGACAGCGCGTACAAACGGTAAGGCTGCACGCCCGAGGTGGCCAACAGACTGGAGCGGGCGTACCAGGCCTGCATCAGCGGGCCGGTGGTGGACAGCAACAGGTACGGCGCGCCGACCGTGGTGGCCAGCACCAGCAAGACCGCCAGGCTTGGGCTCTCG
>CAZGDZ010000205.1:0-4800 GCA_964524855.1 uncultured Macromonas sp. | reverse complement strand
CCGGTTTCGATGCGACCGACCCGCGACTCGTCCACCGCGTCGTGCATCACCATGAAGTCGGTGTACACAGCGCGGGCGCGCGCCTGCGGGCCCACCCCCAGCGCGTCGAACGCGTGGAAGGCGTTGGGGCCCAGCTGGATGCCGGCGCCGATTTCACCGATTTCGGGCGCCTGCTCGAACACCTGCACCTGAAAGCCCTGGTTCACCAGGGCCAGGGCGGCGGCCAAGCCACCGATGCCACCACCGGCCACCAGCACCGGAAGTGCGTTTATCGACGTGCTCATGCGTTGTCTCCTGCAAGGAAAAAATAAGAAAACATCAGTACACTGACGATTAGTGTAGTGATTAATTGCCTGTTCTGCAAGCCCCTTGATTTGGCGGGCCTGGCGCCCGAATGGCCTAGACTGATGCCCATGAGCGAGTTTTCCCCCGTTTCCGCGCCCGGCCTGAACCGTTTGCCCGGCCACGCCATCCGGCGGCTGCACCAGATCTCGGTGGGCATCTTCCACCAGGAGGTGGAAAAACTCAACCTGACGCCGCTGCAATACGGCGCGTTACTGACGGTGCGCGACCAGCCCGGCCTGGACCAACGCACGCTGGCGCGGTTGATCGCGCTGGATACCTCCACCACAGCTGGGGTGGTGGACCGGCTGGAGGCTCGGGGCGCGCTGGAGCGTCAGCTCTCGCCGCAAGACCGGCGGGTGCGGCTGCTGCACATCACCGCCGCCGGGGAGGCGCTGCTGGCCGAGGCGGAGCCGGCCGTGGCGCGGGCTCAGGCACTCATTTTGGCGCCCTTGAGTGCAGCCCAGCAACGCACCTTCATGCAATTGCTGGACCGGCTGGTGGCGGAGAACAACGCGCTCAGCCGGGCGCCTAGCGATGGGGTGGGGTAGCCAAGGTCATGACAGGTGTGCTGTGCATGAGTTAGTTTTTCGCGGTGGATGCTTAGGTGCGCCGACGCGTGTTGGGTGCAGTGCTTGGATGCTCGGGCTGCACACGTTGAGCTGAAACGACACCGTTGAGCGGTTTGACCTCGTGGAACAGATCGTAGAGTTGCTGTGCCGCAGGTGAAAGTACGGAGGCGCGACGCCGTATCAGTCCCATCTTTCTGGTGACGACAGGCTCGACCAACGGCACACTCACCAGGAGAGGGTGGTTGTCCTGAGGCATGGCCATGGCGGGTACTGCCCCAACGCCCAAGCCGGCCTCGACCAGACCGATCAGCGTTGTTCCGTGTTGCGTTTCGTAAAGGCTGCGCGGCAGCGGTGAAACCCCGACCAGTGCCTGATCCAGCAGCAACCGATTGCCAGAAGCTTTGCAGACAGTGATGTAGTCATACTCGGCCAGTTCGGTCCAGCGAACCTCTTTGCGTTGAGCCAAGGGGTGATCGCGGCGGCAGGCTGCAACGAACTTCTCTTCCAGCAAAGGTACGAACTCGACATCGTTTTCTTGTGAGCCGATGAAATTCAGACCAAAGTCGGCCTCGCCCTGAGACACGGCCAGCAGCACCTTGTTGGAGCTGTCGTCGATGATTTTGACCCTGATTTTCGGGAAGCGCTCGTGGAACACCCCTACCACGCCGGATAGAAAATAGTTCACCACCGATGGCACGCAGGCCACAGTCACTTCACCCATGCGCGTCGCGGCCACGCCTCGGATGCCCAGCAACGTTGTGTCCAGTGCGTCCAGAATGTCGCGCAGTTGCCGGTCAAAGTCGCGCCCCACTGCTGTCAGATTGACCTTGCGGGTTGTTCGCTCCAGGAGCTTGGTGCCCAGTGCCTGTTCGAGTTTGTCGATACGCCGGCTGAAGGCGGGTTGCGAAATGTGCACCGATTCCGCTGCTTTTCGGAAGTTGCCCAGTTCTGCCACAGCCCTGAAGGCCAGAAGATCGTTGATGTCGAAATTCATGCAAAGCTCTATATGGCTAATGATGCATATTATGGATCAATCGATGCCTGATATGCAATTTCCTGATTGTTTGCAATGTGTGATGATCACGTGCTGAAAACCGATCGAACTTTGTGAGAACTACAACATGAGACTGAAAACCCGACTTTTGCTGATGGTGGCGTGTGCTGTGGCTGTGATGGTGATCATGGTGGCCGTCGGCAGCGGTGGTTTGTTGAAAACGAGCGCGGCCGTCGATGAGTTGGTGAACGTGAGACTCGAGGCCGTCATGCAGGTTCAATCGGTCAACCAAGGCAAAACAGCGTTGCATGCGGCCAGCTTGACGGCGGCGCTTTACCAGAACAACCCAGAGGCCCAAAGCGAGTTTGCTCAGGTGCAAGCCATGCGCCAGCAGGCCTGGGCCCGAATCGAAGCGGCCCTTAGCGCTTACCAAGCCTTGCCCAAACAGCCCGAAGAAGAAAAGGCGCTGGAACAGTTTCTTGCCGATTGGCAGGCTTGGCAACAAACAGACAGCCAGCTGGGCATGACCATTGGTGTCTTGGCCAGAAACACATCGCCGGACGATCAGCCCAGTTTGTTTGCAGGCTACTTCCAGGACATTTACTCGGTTTTGCCGCTTTACCTCAAAGTGGAGGCGAGTTTGGCCGACTTGCTGAAGATCAACCTCGATCTGGCTGACGAAGCGGTCAAGCAAAGCCACGCCGGTGCCATGCTCGCCACCGTTTTGATGTTCGCTGTGGGGGGCGTCGCGACCGTGGTGCTGCTTGCGCTGGGTATGCTCACCACGCGCCGTGTTCTGCGCCAAATTGGCGGCGAGCCCTCGTACGCGGCCGATGTGGCCAACAGAATCGCTCAGGGCGACTTGCAGACGGATGTGGCGCTGGCAGCTGGAGATGGCGGCAGCATGTTGAGTGCCGTGAAGTCCATGCGCGATGGTCTGGCGCGGATTGTGGATGAGGTCAGGGAGGGCGCCTCTGCCATTGCAGCTGCTTCGCAAGAAATGGCGGCGGGCAACCTGAACCTCTCGTCCCGCACGGAGGCGCAGGCCGCCACGGTGGAGGAAACCTCATCGTCGTTGATGGACCTGACCGCTGCGGTGCGGCAGAACGCTGAGAAAGCCCATGACGCCAACTTGCAAGCCGCTGGCGCGTCCAGCGTGGCTCAGCAAGCGGGCGGCGTGGTCAGTCAGGTGGTCACTGTGATGGGGGCCATCGACGCTTCATCGCAAAAAGTGGTGGACATCATCGATGTCATTGATGGCATTGCATTCCAGACCAACATCCTGGCTTTGAATGCAGCCGTGGAAGCGGCGCGAGCAGGAGAGCAGGGCCGTGGCTTTGCCGTCGTGGCTGCAGAGGTTCGCAGCCTCGCGCAACGATCGGCCACCGCAGCCAAGGCGATCAAGCAACTCATCGGAGAATCTGTCGAGCAGGTCTCGATTGGCAATCGTTTGGTTGAGCAAGCGGGCCAAACGATGGCAGAAGTCGTAGACAGCGTGCGACGCGTGACGTTGGTGGTCGAGGGCATGGCTGCTGCCAATCAGGATCAAGCACTGGGGATGGAGCGCATCAGCCAAGCGATTGAGCACATGGATGAGGTAACGCAGCAAAATGCCGCTTTGGTGGAGGAGGCTGCGGCGGCGTCACAGTCGCTGGAAGAGCAAACACAGCGGTTGGTGCGCTTGGTCAGCGTTTTCAAGACCAGCGGCGAGCGCCTTCCTCATGCAGAAGTGCCTCGCTTGGTTGACTCTGCGGATTGATGTGTTTTTCAAATCAATGCATCAGAAATACGCAATACACAAAATCCGAGTGATGAGTACATAATTAAAAAGGGTATGGCTGCGGGGTTTGTGTGGTCATGCTGTTCGAAACCCAAGGCCACGTCGCCAGGAGACCAAAGATGACGAAGAAAATCAATCGCCGCAGTTTCGGCGCTGCCACGCTCAAGCTGTCCGCTGCATCTGCAGCCGTTGCGTTGGGTGTGCCGCAAATGGCTTCTGCGCAAAGCGCAAACTTCGCTGGTAAAACCGTTGAGCTTGTCATTCCGTTCGGCACCGGCGGTGGCTCTGACGTGTGGGCCCGTTTCAACGCCCCTTTCCTGGCCAAATACCTCCCAGGCAATCCCAACGTGGTCGTTCGCAACGTGCCGGGCGGTGGTTCCATCACTGGCGCAAACCAGTACGCAGCCAACGCCAAACCGGACGGTCTGAGCCTGCTGGGCACTTCGGGTTCGACCCAGTTCCCTTACTTGCTCGGCGATCGCCGCGTTCGTTATGACTACAAAAACTGGGAGGTGGTGATGGCTTCCCCCACGGGTGGTGTGGCGTACATCAGCTCCAAGTTTGGTGTGAAGTCGGTTCGCGACCTTGCCAAAGTCAAAGGCCAGCGTCTGGTGTACGGCAGCCAAGGTGCCACATCACTGGACTTGGTGCCTCTGCTGGGCTTCCGCATGTTGGGTTTGGACGTGCACCATGTGTTCGGCATGCAAAGCCGTGGCGACGGCCGTCTGGCTTTCGAGCGTGGCGAGGCAACCATCGACTACCAGACCAGCTCGGCATACATCCAAAGCTCCTTGCCGTTGGTCAAGGATGGCAAGGCTGTGCCTCTGTTCAGCTGGGGCGTGACGGACGACAAGGGCAATCTGGTTCGCGATCCCGCCTTCCCGGATCTGCCGCACTTTGCCGAGGCTTATCAGATCGTCACAGGCAAGGCCCCTTCGGGCAACGAGTGGGAAGCGGTTAAGGCGTTTTTGATCGCGGGCTTCCCCGCTCAGAAGCTGTTGGTCTTGCCGAAAAACACACCGCGTGACATCGTTGAGACATACCGCAAAGCATTCCGCGATATGCGCAACGATCCTCAGTACAAAGCAGGCCTGCAGACAGCGCTGGGTGGG
>CAZGDZ010000204.1:0-4802 GCA_964524855.1 uncultured Macromonas sp. | reverse complement strand
CTTCAAGAACGGTTCTGACCTGATCATGACCGCCTTTGGCGGCACCGCTGGCGTGTTCCTCGTGATGGCGAACCTGTCCACCATCGTCAAGCGCGACCTCGAAGGTCTGAGCAAGTGGCTGTTCATGGGTGCGGTGGTGCTGATGATAGGCGGCATCATCAACGTGTTTGTGGGCAGCCCGATCGGCATGGCCGTGCTCAGCGTGATGGCCATCGGTATTTTCAGCGCCTTCCTGCTGGTGGACCTCAAGCGCATTGTGGACGGCGGTGAAACCAACTACATCACCGCGACACTGGGCCTGTACCTGAGCCTGTTCAACATTTTCCAAAGCCTGCTGGCCCTGCTGGGCTTGTTTGGCGGCGAACGGGACTGACCCACGCCTTGCGTGACCACACCATCGGGGGCTACGGCCCCCTTTTTCTTGTACGGCTGGGTTCAAGTTGCCCAGAGAATGGCCGAAAATTCAAACATGGCGCGTCTTCATTCTTCTGTTTCGCGGTTGAACATCTCTCGGCTCCAGGCATCGGGCTGGCTGTTGACGGCCAGTTTGGCATTGGGCGGCTGCGACGCGTTGGGGGTGGAAACGCCGGGCAAGGTGGCCGAGCGCAAGGAAGCCGAGGGGCGAGCGATCGGGAGTGCCTGCCGCCATGCCGTGCGCAGCATCGAAGATTGCTACGCCACCAACCCGAAAGCCTCGAAAGCCGCCATTTTTTCGGGCTGGCGCGAGATGGACGAGTACATGCGCGAGAACGAAATTCCGGGTCAACCGGCCAGCCCGCCACCAGCCCCAGCGCTGACCGGGCAGGCGCCCGGCGAAGAAATCCTTGCCCCCACTACAAGTACGGCGGGCTCGGCAGCCTCTTCGACCGCAGCGGGCGCCAGCGGCGCTACAGCTGCTGCAGCGCCCACCGGCGCCATCGCCCTGCCCAATCTGCCGGCACGCCCCACGGTCGCGCCGGCACGCTGAAACGTCAGGCCTGCGGTGGAGATGCCTGCCGTTCGAACACGGCAATCGATTCCACGTGGGCCGTGTGCGGAAACATGTTGACCACGCCAGCGGCCGTGCACTGGTAGCCCGCTTGGTGCACCAACAAGCCCGCGTCCCGCGCCAAGGTGGAAGGGTTGCAGCTCACATAGACGATCCGCTGCGGTGCTTGCCAGGGCTGGCCATCCGCCATGACCGGCGCAGGCGCACCCGCCAGTTGCGCTTGGTGCAATTCGGCCAAGGCCATAGACAGGGCAAAAGCACCTTCGCGTGGGGGGTCAACCAGCCATTTGTCGGCCACACCATCGGCCACCAGCATGGGCGGCGTCATCTCGAACAGGTTGCGGGCCACAAACCGGGTTGGAGCAAGCCTCGCGCCCTGGTTCACGTTGTGTGAGAGGTTCGCGTGGGAGCGCGCCACCAGGGCCTCGCTGCCCTCAATGCCCAACACTTCGCGTGCCTGGTTGGCCAGCGGCAAGGTGAAGTTGCCCAGGCCACAGAACCAATCAATCACCCGCTCGTGCGCTTGCACTTCCAGCAATTTGAGCGCCCGCGCGACCAGCACCCGGTTGATGAACGGGTTGACCTGGGTGAAATCGGTGGGCCGAAACGGCATGTGGATGCCGAACTCGGGCAGGCTGTAGGCCAGAGGCGCGGTGGCGCCGTCGGCATCCAGCAAGTGCACCGTGTCCGGGCCTTTGGGCTGCAACCACCACTGGATGGCCTGTTCGGGCGTGCTGTAACGTTGCGCAAATTCGCGCAGGTGCTGCAAATCGCCGGCCGACAAGGGCTCCAGATGGCGCAGCACCAGCGCCGTCACCGACTCGCCGCAAGCCAATTCAATTTGCGGGCAGGTTTCGCGGGCTTCCATGCCCATGATCAACCCACGCAAAGGCATCAGCAACGCGCTGACGTGCGGCGGCAGCACCTCGCACTGCTGCATATCGGCCACATAACGGCTCTTGCGTTCGTGGAAACCCACCAGCACCGTGTCCTTCTTGGCCACGTAGCGCACCGACAGGCGTGCCCGGTAGCGGTAGCCCCAAGCGGGCCCGGCAATGGGACGCAACAAGGACTGCGCCTTGACTTTGCCGAGGTGCCAGAGGTTGTCCTCCAGCACCCGCTGCTTGACGGCGACTTGGGCCAGCGGCTCCAGGTGCTGCATCTTGCAACCGCCGCAGGCCCCGGCATGCAGACCAAAGTGTGGACAACGCGGCGACACCCGCAGCGCCGATTCGCGATGGATGTCGGTCAGGCTGGCCTGCTCCCATTGGTTCTTGCGCCGGGTGGTTTGTGCGCTCACCAACTCGGTGGGCAACGCGCCGTCAATGAAGACCACCTTGCCATCGGGCTTGCGGGCCACGCCTTGGGCCTCCAGGTCCAGTGAGGTCACCTCGAGCCAGCCCTCGGGCCACGGGCTGGGCGTGGATGCGGGCGCACCGTTCTGGGCCAACACGTCATGGCCTGTGGTTTGCAATGCTTCAGCCATCAGCGTGCCGGCAGGTGTTTGAGGGGGTCCACCGGTTTGCCTTGACGGCGCACCTCGAAATGCAGTTTCACGCGATCACTGTCGCTGCTGCCCATTTCGGCGATCTTCTGGCCTTGGCGCACCGACTGGTCCTCTTTCACCAGAATGGTCTGGTTGTGGGCGTAGGCCGTGAGGTAGGTGTTGTTGTGCTTGAGGATGACCAGATTGCCGTAGCCACGCAAGCCGGCACCGGCATAAACCACGCGGCCGTCAGCGGCAGCCAACACCGGCTCACCGATGCGCCCCGCAATGCCGATGCCCTTGTAGCGCGCCTCGTCAAAGTTGTCCACAACTTGACCACGGGTGGGCCACAAGAAGCTCACCTCGTCGTTGCTGGCGGGCTTGGGCGCCGCCGCAGCGTTGGCGGGCGCAGGCGCTGTGGTGGCGTCCAGCGGACGGCCTTGCACACTCGAACCGGACACCGCACTGGTGGCTGTGCCCACCTCTGCAGGCGCGGCGGCATTGGGCGGCACCACTCGCAACACCTGGCCGACCTCAATCACGTTGGGGTTGGTCAACCCGTTCCAGTTGGCCAGGTCGCGCCAACTTTGGCCGGTCTCCAGCCCAATGCGCATCAGCGTGTCGCCGGGGCGCACGGAATAGTAGCCGGGCTTGCCCGCGTTTTCAGCGCCTGGCGGTAAAGCGGCTGCGCCGTTGGTGGTGGGGGCAGCGCCCGCTGTGCGATCGACCACCGGTGCACGCTGCGCCGGTTTGCTGGGGGCGGCACAGCCCGCAACCGCCAACGCGACCGCAGACATGACCGTCAATATCAGGTTTCGCTCCCGACGGGGAACCGACTGTTCCATGCAATAACCTCGAATGTGTGAAAAATCGGCGCGTTGCTGCAGAGCAGCACGCCTTCAGGCCAAGCCCGATTTTAGAGGGACGAACCAAACCGCTTCCAGCACCTGCTTGCTGAAACCCTGGGGGGTTCGGTCCACCACGACCAGGCTCTGCTTGCCCGGCGTCAACTCTGCGGGCGCCACCAGCCGGCCTCCCACGGCCAACTGCTCCAGCCAAGTGGCCGGCAACTCGGCTCCGCCCGCCGAAGCGAAGATGCCGGCGTACGGACCACCCGCCGGGTAGCCCGCCATGCCATCGCCCAAAATCAGGTGCACGTTGGGCAGGCGCAGGGGACGCAGGTTTTCACGCGCTTTCTCGTGGAGGCCCCGCAGGCGCTCCATGCTGTACACCTCGCGGCACAACACCGAGAGCAACGCCGCCTGGTATCCACAGCCGGTACCGATTTCGAGCACCCGCCCCACCGGTTGACTGCGACCAGCGAGCAGCAATTCCAGCATGCGCCCGACCACGCTGGGCTTGGAAATGGTCTGCCCCAGGCCGATCGGCAAGCTGGTATCCTCGTAAGCCTGCGCCACCAGGGCGGAATCGACGAAGCGGTGCCGCTCCACCGCCGCAAAGGCCTGCAACACAGTCGGATCGTCCAAACCCTGCGCGGCCAGTTTGCGCACCATGGCCTGGCGCACGGCGCTGGAATCCATGCCGGCCCCCACGGGCACCACCCAAGGTGCGGCGGCGCTTCTGGGCTCAACCGGCAGCTTATGCCGGGGCGTGGCAGCCGCCGAAGGCCCCACCACCGACCCCAATACAGCGGGAAACGCAGGGCGGGAACGCGTCACCGCAACGCCCCTTCCTGGCTGGACAAATGCGCCATCGACTGCGCCCAGTAAGCCAGCCGGCCATGGTCGGTCAGGTCGATTTGCAAAGGCGTGATGGACACGTAGCCTTGGTGGGTGGCGTGGAAGTCGGTGCCTTCAGCGTCGTCCTTCGCGGGCCCGGCTGCACCGATCCAATACATGGTTTCACCCCGAGGGCTGACTTGGGTGATCACTGGCTCGGCCGCGTGCCGGCGCCCCAAGCGTGCCACCTTGTAGCCCCGCATTTCGGCCTCGGGCAAACACGGCATGTTGACGTTCAACAACCAGGGGCCGTGCTGCCCGCTGTTGGATGCCTGCGCGTGCGCCGCCACCGACGGAGCAAGGTAAGTGACCAGTTCGCGCGCCTTGCGGGCCGCCACGTCGAGATGGCGCCAACCTTTTTCAGTTTGCGAAAACGCGATCGCCGGCACCCCAAACAGGTACCCTTCCATGGCAGCGCCCACGGTACCGGAGTAGATGGTGTCGTCGCCCATGTTGGCGCCGTTGTTGATGCCGGACACCACGAGGTCTGGCACATAGCCGAGCAAACCTGTCAATGCAATATGCACGCAATCGGCCGGCGTGCCGTTGACGTAGCGAAACCCGTTGGCCGCCCGGTGAACATAGAGCG
>CAZGDZ010000203.1:0-4809 GCA_964524855.1 uncultured Macromonas sp. | reverse complement strand
GCTACGCACCGACAAGCTTTTGATTATAGCCTGGGGCACCCCTGACACAGGTCCACCGACGCCAACGCACGCGCACGCCGACATGCTCAAGGCGCAAGCAACTCGCGGATGGCCAGCAGCTCGGCGCGCAGACGCGCCGTCGAGCCGATCGCCAGGTCTGCGGCACCGGGGTCGGCGGCAGCATCCTGGACGGTCGTGGCCCCGTCGGGCGGTTCGATCCGCGCCGCCTCGGCCGCCTCGGCACGGGCAGCCCGGGCGCTGCCGCCGTGGTCGGACAACCGGTTGCGCGCACCGCTGATCGTGAAGCCCTGGCCGTACAGCAGGTCGCGGATGCGACGCACCAAAAGCACTTCGTGGTGCTGGTAGTAGCGGCGGTTGCCCCGCCGCTTCATCGGCTTGAGCTGGGTGAACTCCTGCTCCCAGTAGCGCAGCACGTACGGCTTGACACCGCACAGCTCGCTCACCTCACCGATGGTGAAGTAGCGCTTGGCGGGAATGGGCGGCAGCGTGTTTTCCATGAAATCCGGAATCTGCGAGGGAAACCTCTGAATCTACTCGAAGTTGGCGCAGTTGCCAAACCCCCGGGCTGGGTCAACTTTTCAGGTGGGCATGACCACAGGGCCACCTTTGGCCAGCGCCTGCTGGTAAGCGGGGCGGGCGTGCAAGCGTTCCAGGTAGGCCTTCAGGTGCGGGTGACTTCCGGCCTGCGGGTCGTGGCGAACCAGAGCGGCTTCTACCGCGAACGACATCTGAAAATCCGCCAGCGAGATCTCGTCACCGGCAAACCAGGCGTGTTGCGCCAGGTGTTGGTCCATGAACGCGAGCGCGGTGTGCAGGTTGGGGTCGATCAAGCGCTGCTGCACCGCATTGCATAGGGCTTTGGCGATCGGCCGTGCGAAGAAGGGCATGGGTTGCCGGGGTAGGGTGGCGAACACCAGCTTCATCAGCAGCCAGTTCATCAGCGAGCCTTCGGCGTAGTGCATCCAGAAACGGTTTTGCCGGTGCGCTGGGGTCCCGGGGGGCGGCACCAAGTGGCTCAGGTGGGCGGGTGCCTGCGCACTGAACACCTCGGCCAAATACTCCAGAATGGCGCCAGATTCGGCCACCACCTCGTCGCCATGCACCACCACGGGCGCTTTGCCCAGTGGGTGTACCTGTTTCAGGCTGCCGGGCGCGAGGCGGGTTTTGGGGTTGCGCTGGTGCACCACCAGTTGGTAAGGCAGTTGCAGTTCCTCCAGCAGCCACAGCACGCGGTGGGAGCGGGACGTTTCCAGGTGATGGACGATCAGTGGCGGTGTCATGGCAGGTCTCCTAGAATGGCCAACCGTCTCAGCCCACCCGAATCAACCGTTCCAGCTTGACCGCATCCGCACAGAACGCGCGGATGCCCTCGGCCAACTTCTCGGTGGCCATCGCGTCTTCATTCAGCGCGAGGCGGAAACCCGCTTCGTCGTAGCTCACCGGCTTCAAGTCCAGCCCCTGGGCCGCCTGCGCATCCAGCGCCCGCACCAGCGGTGCATCGCTTGCCGCCAGTTGCGCCAGCAACTCCGGGCTGATCGTCAGCAGGTCACACCCCGCCAACGCCACGATCTGTCCCACGTTCCTGAAGCTCGCCCCCATCACCTCTGTCGCAATGCCAAAGCGCTTGTAGTATTCATAGATGCTGCGCACCGACTGCACACCCGGGTCGTTCACGCCCGCGTTGTCCGCTTCGTCCCACTGCGCACCGGCCTGCTTCTTGTACCAGTCGTAGATGCGGCCCACGAACGGCGAAATCAGTTGCACCTTCGCCTCGCCACAGGCCACCGCCTGGCTGAACGCGAACAGCAGCGTCAGGTTGGTGTGGATGCCTTCTTGCTCCAGCACCTTCGCCGCCTGAATGCCTTCCCAAGTCGAGGCAATCTTGATCAACACCCGATCGCGGCCCACGCCTTCGGCCTCGTACAGCGCCATCAGGCGGCGGGCACGCGCCAGCGTGGCTTGCGTGTCAAAGCTCAGGCGCGCGTCCACCTCGGTGGACACACGCCCCGGCACCACGGCCAGGATTTCCAGGCCAAAACGCACCAGCAGGCGGTCGATGATTTCGTCCAGCGGCAGGCTGCCGTGGCGCGCCACCGTGTCTTGCAGCAGCGGGGCGTACTCGGGCTTTTGCACCGATTTCAGGATCAGTGATGGGTTGGTGGTGGCATCGCGCGGCTGGAACTGGGCCAGTTGCAGGAAGTCGCCGGTATCGGCCACCACGGTGGTGTGTTGCTTGAGGGCGTCGAGTTGGTTCATGGTAAGGCTTCAGTTCAGGGGAACGGTCAATTGATCGATCACAGGGCGGGTGTTGGGGCGCACGCCGCGCCACCACACGAAGGCTTCGGCGGCTTGCTCGACCAGCATGCCCACGCCGTCGGCCAAGCGCTGCACGCCGGCCTGCTGGGCGGTGCGCAAGAACGGTGTCAGGCTTTTGCCGTACACCATGTCGTAGGCCAGGCCATCGGCATTCCAGACCGAGGGTGGCAAGGGCAGCGCCAGGTTGCTCAGGCTGGCCGCCGTGGCGTTGATGATGACGTCAAACCGGTCTTGGTCCAGCGCGTCAAACCCACCGCCAGCCAGGACGCTGGCGGACGCGCCACGGTCAATGAATTCCCGGACCAGCGCGGTGGCCTTCTCGTTCGTGCGGTTGGCCACCAGCAGGCGGTCCGGTCCTTGAGCCAACAGCGGCAGAATGGCGCCCCGGCTGGCCCCACCGGCGCCCAGCAGCAGCACCCGGCGGCCGGCGATGGCTTGCCCCAGGTTGTGGGTGATGTCACGCACCAGGCCGACGCCGTCGAAGTTTTCGGCGTAGCAGCGGTCGCCTTCAAACTTGAGCGCGTTGGCCGCGCCGGCAGCGCGGGCGCTTTCGGCCAAGTCGGTGGCGTAGGCGCAAGCGTCCAGCTTGAAGGGGATGGTGACGTTCAGGCCGCGCCCGCCCTGCTGGCGAAACGCATCGACCGCAGCCGCGAATTGACCGAGCGGCCCCTCCAGCGTGGTGTAAGTCATGGCCTGCCCGGTGGCTTGGGCGAAGGCGGCGTGGATGGCCGGCGATTTGCTGTGGCTGATGGGGTTGCCGATGACGGCGTAGCGGTCTGCGAGTGCGGCTGGCATGGGGGTGGGGTCTAAATGGAGGGCGATTTGACAATTGTCACCGATGTGAATGGCGAAACCGTTTGAACGGTGACCCCCATCGGTTTGAACGCGGAGTGGGCGGGCTTTCGTTACATTGGATGGCATGAACACCGCTTTGTCCCTGCCCACTTTGTTTGTGTCCCACGGCTCGCCGATGTACGCGCTGGACCCCGGAACGTCCGGCCCCGCGCTGCGGGTGTTTGGCGAAGGCCTGAAGGCCTTGAGCCCTCGCGCCGTGGTGGTGATGTCGCCGCATTGGATGGCCGACGGGGCGGATGTGATGGCAGCGGCGCAGCCGGCAACGTGGCACGACTTTGGCGGCTTTCCCGAACCTTTGTTCCTATTGCAATACCCGGCCCCTGGCGAGCCTGCGCTGGCCAGGGCGGTGCACAGCCGCCTGAAGGCCGCAGGCATTCCTTCGGCCTTGGATGTGCACCGCCCGTTCGATCACGGCGCCTGGGTGCCTTTGATGCATTTGTTGCCTGAAGCGCAGGTGCCGGTGGTGCAGGTCGCGTTGCCCGACGGCTACGGGCCGCGCGAGGTGTATGCCATGGGCCAGGCCCTGCGCGATCTGCGGCGAGACGGTGTGTTGGTGGTGGGGTCGGGCAGCATGACCCACAACCTCCGTGAGTTTTTCGGCGGCCGGCCCGCGCAGGATGCCACCCCTGCGCCTTACGTGGAGGCATTCAGTCGCTGGGTGGAGGCCATGCTGCAAAGCGGTGACCGGGAGGCCCTGTTCAACTACCGCACCGTGGCGCCGAGCGCTGTGCGGGCCCACCCGACCGACGAACACTTTTTACCCATCTTTTTCGCCTTGGGGGCAGCGGGTTGGGGCGAGCCAGGCGCGTCCAAACCAAGCTACCTGACCCGTGAGGTGATGTACAGCTACCTGGCGATGGACAGTTTTGCCTTGGCCTGAGCGCGAGCTTTCAGCTCAAGAGACCCACTTGTTCTCGTCGTCCAGCACGAAACCCGTGAGGTCGCCCAGCATCGAGTCTCGCAAGTCGTTGATGTCCATCAGCACATCGAACGGGAAGCCGTGGCGACTGCCCCGGCGGTCGTGGGTGAGGTCGTTGAAGCAGTTGCGCAAAGCGTCTTTGTCGTCCTTGAGGGCGACGAGCTGGTTGGCGATGCGCGGGTAATGGCTGACCAAGGCCTTGGGATACTTCAGCCCCGGGGTTTGGCTCAGGTAGTGTTCCGCGGTCGGGCTCAGGGGCTCGTTGGTCTCGCTCATGTTGGCTCCTCTGCGTCGGTGGGGCCGTGGTCGGTCGCACGTTGTCTGGGCAGTGTAATCCCGCCCGCTTGGCCTCGCAAGGTGCCACTGCCGGCGCCGGTTCAGCACTCCACGATGTTGACGGCCAGCCCGCCACGCGAGGTTTCCTTGTACTTGGTCTTCATGTCGGCGCCGGTCTCGCGCATGGTCTTGATGACCTTGTCCAGGCTGACGTGGTGAACGCCGTCGCCGCGCAGCGCCATGCGCGCGGCGTTGATGGCCTTGACCGATGCGATCGCGTTGCGCTCGATGCAGGGGATCTGCACCAGCCCGCCGACCGGGTCGCAGGTCATGCCGAGATGGTGTTCGAGCGCGATCTCGGCAGCGTTCTCCACCTGGGCCGGGGTGCCGCCCATGGCGGCGCAGAGCGCCGCGGCGGCCAT
>CAZGDZ010000202.1:0-4847 GCA_964524855.1 uncultured Macromonas sp. | reverse complement strand
GGCAAGGGCCGCCTGGCGATCGAGCGCGGCATCGAGGTGGGCCACGTGTTCTACCTGGGCACCAAGTACAGCCGCGCCATGAATGCCACCTTCTTGGATGAAGACGGCAAACCCAAACCCTTCGAGATGGGTTGCTACGGCATTGGCGTGACGCGCCTGCCGGCCGCAGCCATCGAACAGAACCACGACGAGCGCGGCATCATCTGGCCCGATGCCATTGCACCGTTCACCGTGGTGATCTGCCCCATAGGCATGGACCGCAGCGACGCCGTGAAGGCCGCCGCTGAGCAGTTGCACGATGAACTGGCAGCGCTGGGTGTGGACGTGCTGCTGGACGACCGCGGCGAGCGTCCCGGCGCCATGTTCGCTGATTGGGAGTTGATCGGCGTGCCGCACCGTGTCACCATTGGCGACAAGGGCCTGAAAGAAGGCTTGGTGGAATACCAGCACCGCCGCGACACCGCCGCCACCAAGGTGGCGGTGGCCGAGGTGCTGGACCTGTTGAAAGATCGGCTCGGCCGCTGAGCTTTTCGGGACCAGGGCCCGTGGCCCCTACACGTTTGCTCGCATGAATCGCGCACCACTGCCGCCACACCCCACGCGCCGGGATTGCCTGGCGTGGGCGGGCGGGGCTGCGCTGTGGGGCGCGCTGCCGGCTGTCAGTGTGACCGCGTGGGCAGGCCAGTTGGAGGAGCCACTGGCCGATTCGGTGCGCTTGGCGCTGAGGGCTGCGGTGGAGTTTTCCGGGCCGCCCGAGCCTGAGTTTGTCAGCACCGAAGCCCGCCTGTCGTACCTGCGTTGGCTGGGTGATCACAGCCCCAAGTTGCAGCGCCGCAAGCCGGAGTTGCGCGAGCGGGTCGAATTTTTGCAAACCGTCTGGTATGAAACGAAGCGCGCCGGGCTGGACACTTCGCTGGTGCTGGGTTTGATCCAGGTAGAAAGCGCATTCCGAAAATTTGCCATTTCGCGCGTGGGCGCTCGGGGTTACATGCAGATCATGCCGTTCTGGGCCCGCCTGATCGGCGATGGCGATGTGGGCAAGTTGTTCCACCTGCAAACCAACGTCCGCTTTGGCTGCGTCATCCTGCGCCATTACCTGGACCGTGAAAAAGGCGACCTGTTCCTGGCGCTGGGCCGCTACAACGGCAGCCGGGGCAAGCCCCAGTACCCCAATGCCGTGTTTGCCGCCCAGAAACAGTGGTTGATCGCGTGAAAGCGGGGCGTGTGCTGGTTTCCGCGTCCCGGATCACGGTGACGCTGTTGTTGCTGCTGCTCGGTGGGGCGGCGGTCATTCTGTACGATGAAGTAACGCACTCGCGGCTGCAGGCGGCGGAGCTCCACCGTTGGGCCGACCGTTTGCGCCACGAGCTGGCCCCCGGCCCGAGCGACCGCATTCAGTTCCCGACGCATGGGCCGTTTGACGAGCGCATGGGCTACACCCGCATTCCCGCCTTCACCGAGCGCTTGGCGGAGCGCGGGTTCGAGGTGGCGCAACAGAGCCGCCACAGCGACGCGCTGCTGCACTACCAACAGCGCGGTCTGTTCGCTCCCTACGCCGAAAAGGCCCAGGCCGGCCTGACCGTGCTGGACTGCCGACGGGAGCCCATCTACGCCTTCCGTTACCCCTACCGCCAGTTCGAGTCGTTCGACCAGGTTCCGCCGGTGCTGGTGCAGGCCTTGCTGTTCATCGAAAACCGCGATCTGCTGGCCGAAGACCGCCCGCAGATGAACCCGGCCGTGGATTGGGTGCGTTTCACGCGGGCCGTGTTGGGTCAGTTGGGCAGCAAGATCAACCCCGACATGGACACGCCCGGGGGCAGCACCCTGGCGACGCAGATTGAAAAATACCGGCATTCGCCGGATGGCATCACCCACGACGCGCGCGAAAAGCTGCGTCAGATGGTGTCGGCCGCCGTGCGTGCTTACCAGCAGGGCGAAACCACTTTGCCGGTGCGCCGCCAGTTGGTGCTCGACTACATGAACACGGTGCCGCTGTCAGCCGCGCCGCGCCATGGTGAGGTGCATGGGTTGGGCGATGGGCTGTGGGTCTGGTTCGGCACCGACCCCGAGCGTGTACGCCAGTTGCTCTCGCCCGAGGCGCACCCTGACAGCGCCGACCACGCCGATTTGGCCGAGCGGGCCCAGGTGCTGCGCCAGGCGGTGGCGTTGATGATCGCGCACCGCCGCCCGTCGTGGTACCTGACCCAAGGGCGCGACGACCTCAACCAAAGCACCGACGCCCACCTGCGGGTGTTGGCGGCCGAGGGGATCATCGACACCGCGTTGCGCGACGAGGCCTTGCGCCGGCCCTTGGTGTTCCGCGACATGGTGCGCAACCCACCGCTGTTGCCGGTGCAAGCCGGCAAGGGCACCACGGCGGTGCGCAACCGGTTGGCCGGATTGCTCGACACGTCCTTGTACAGCCTGGACCGGCTGGACGCCGACCTGCACGCTACCCTCAACGGTCCGTTGCAGGCGGCGGTCACGGATTTTCTGGGGCAGTTGACCGACCCTGCGTTTGTGCGCCAGCAAGGCCTGCTGGGCGAGCGCCTGCTCAAGTCCGGCAACTTTGCCGAAGTGCGCTACAGCTTCACCCTGTGGGAAAGCACGCCCGAGGGTAACAAGGTTCGGGTGCAGACCGACACCACCAACCAGCCGCTGGACATCAACGAAGGCAGCAAGCTGGAGCTGGGCTCTACCGCCAAACTGAGGGTGCTGACCACCTACCTGGAGCTGGTGGCCGAATTGCACGAGCGCTTGGCCCCGTTGACGCCCGAACAGTTGCGCGCCACCGAGGTGGATCGCCTCGACAGCCTGACCCGTTGGGCGGTGGAGCACCTGTTGCAGGCCAGCGCCCGTGGGCTGGACGCCATGCTGCAAGCCGCGCTGGAACGCCGTTTTTCCGCCAGCCCCGCCGAGAACTTCTTCACCGGCGGCGGCCTGCACACCTTTGGCAACTTCAACCGCGACGACGATGCGCGCAACCCCACCTTGCGCGAGGCAATGCAGGCGTCCATCAACCTGCCTTTTGTGCGCTTGATGCGCGAAGTAGTGCGCCACGCCATGGTGCAGGTGCCGGGCAGCAGCGCGCGGTTGCTGCAGGATGCCGCCGACCCCCGCCGCAGCGAGTACCTGGCGCGGTTTGCCGACCGCGAAGGGCAAACCTTTGTGCGCCGCTTCTGGCGCAAGACCGAGGGGCAGAGCGCAGAGGATTTGCGCGCAATGTTGCTGGATGGCTTGGGCCCATCGCCCGACCGGCTGGCTGCGGTGTACCGCTACCTGGAGCCCGACGCTTCGCCCCAGGCGCTAGCGGTGTTTTTGAGCGACCGCCTGGGCGAACGCGCTCCCACCGGCGACCGGGTGTTGCAACTGCACCAGCGTTACGCCCCCGACGCGTTCGATCTGCCGGACCGGGGTTTTGTCGCGCGGCTGCACCCGTTGGAGTTGTGGGTGGTGACCTACCGCCTGCGCCATCCGGGCGCCAGCCTGGCCGAGGCAATGGCCGCCAGCGTGAGTGAGCGGCAGGCGGTGTACCGCTGGCTGTTCCAGACCCGTGCCAAAAACGCGCAGGACAGCCGCATCCAAACCATGCTGGAGGTGGAAGCGTTCAGCGAAATCCACCGCCGCTGGGCTCGCCACGGGTACCCCTTCGGGCAATTGGTGCCTTCGCTGGCCACCGCTTTGGGCAGTTCCGGGGACCGACCGGCCGCGCTGGTCGAACTCATGGGCATCATCGTGAACGACGGGGTGCGGTTGCCCTCACGTCGCATCGAACGCCTGCACCTGGCGCAGCGCACGCCCTGGGAAACCGATTTCCGCCAAAAGGCCCAGGATGGCGAACGGGTGATGCCGCCCGAAGTGGCACGGGCGTTGCGCGGCGCCTTGTCCGAGGTGGTGGAGCGCGGCACCGCGCGCCGGCTGGCCGGCAGCTTCCACCGCGAGGATGGCACCGACCTGACTCCCGGCGGCAAAACCGGCACCGGTGACAACCGGGTGGTGGTGCGCGGGCGCAGCACCTACGCCCTCAACCGCACCGCCACTTTCGTGTTCTATCTCGGCCCCCAGCACTTTGGGAGCATCACGGCCTATGTGGTGGGCCCCAATGCGGCCCAGCACAATTTCACCTCAGGTCTGCCGGTGCAAATTTTGCGAGCCATGGGGACGCTGCTCACGGCGCCGGATCACTGCACAAAACCGATGCGCGATTTGCCGCCGCCCTGACGCGGCAGGTCGGTTGGGTCGATGTGGTCGCGCCGCGCCAGGCGCGCATTGCCGAAGCCGGTCATCAGTGCCCGCCGCATTTCGCGCGGGGCCAGCGTGGCCAGTGAGTCCAGCACGTCGTCCTGGGGCTCCTCATCGAACAGGCGGCCCCAGTCGTGCTCGTCGCGCAGGCCCTGGTATATCTGCCGCGCGATCTGGCGCGCCGCCTCCAGGCTGGGCGCCTCGATCTGGAACACGTTCATTCGATTCAGGATGGGCTCGGGAATGCCACGTTCGTCGTTCGCAGTGGTGATCCAGATCACCTGGCTGGCGTCGATCGGCACCTCGGCAAATTCATCGATGAAATGCTGCGCGGTGTCGTGCTCCAGCAGGCTGTAGAGTGCGCCCAGCGGGTCGTACTGGGCGTCGGCGCTGGCCTTGTCGATCTCGTCCACCACGATCACCGGGTTGGCGTATTGCCCGTCCACCAGAGCCTCGAACACCTTGCCGGGTCGTGCGCCCTTCCATTGTGATGACGAACCCGACAGCAACCAGCCCGCTGTCATGGAGCTCATGGGCACCAGGTTCATGGTGGTGCCCAGAAGGTCGGCCACCTTGCGCGCGAAGTGCGTCTTGCCCACGCCGGG
>CAZGDZ010000201.1:0-4898 GCA_964524855.1 uncultured Macromonas sp. | reverse complement strand
CAGGGCGCACAGCGCGTCCAGCGCGGCAATGGCGCGGGCCAGTTCGCCCAGCGCGGGCACGTGGTGTTGCAGTTCGTCCAGCAGGCCTTCGTACAGCCACTTCTCGCGCGCCAGGGCGCGCTCCTGCGCACTCAGGGCCTTGTCCTCAAAGGCCTTCAGCTCGGGGGTGATGAAGCGCTCTGCGTTCTTCAGCGTCTGGCGGCGGCGGTAGTCGTCGGGCACTTTGTCCAGTTGGCCTTGAGTGACTTCGATGTAAAAGCCGTGCACCTTGTTGAACTGCACGCGCAGATTGGCAATGCCAGTGCGCTCGCGCTCGCGGGTTTCCAGCTCCAGCAGGAAGCCGTCGCAGTTGTTCTGGATGGCGCGCAGTTCGTCCAGTTCGGTGTCATACCCGTGGTTGATGACGCCGCCGTCGCGCACCAGCGCGGCGGGTTCAGGCAACAGCGAACAGTGCAGCAACAGGGCGCAGCCTTCGGGCGGCTGCAACTGTTCGGCCAGCCGGGCGAGCAGGGGGGATGCACCACCTGCGCTGCTGGCGGCCAGGCTGTGCAGCGCCTGTTGCGGCCCCAGCGACAGGCTGGCGGCTTTTTCCAGCGTTTGGCCCAGGCCCACCAGTTCGCGCGGGCGCACCTGGCGCAGTGCCACGCGGGCGGTGATGCGTTCGACGTCGGCCGCGCCTTTGAGCGCCTGACGCAGCGGCCCGTGCAGGCCCGAGCGCAGGGCGCCTATGGCCTGCAGTCGGGCGCGGGCGGTCTCACGTTCGCGCGGGGGCTCCAGCAGCCAGCGCTTGAGTTCCCGGCTGCCCATGCCGGTCTGGCAGGTGTCCAGCAGCGAAAACAAGGTGGGTGCCGATTCGCCGCGCAGCGTCTGCGTCAGTTCCAGGTTGCGGCGCGTGGTGGCGGGCAGGTCGATCAAGGCCTGCGGGCGGGCCACCTGCAGCTGGCGCACGTGCGCCAGCGCGCGGCCCTGGGTGTGTTCGGCGTAATCCAGCAGGGCGGATGCGGCGGCGTGCGCTTCAGGCAAGTCCTGCGCGCCCCAGCCTGCCAGGCTGGTGGCCTGCAGTTGCTCGCACAGCTTGCGTTCACCTAAAGGGCCGTCAAAGGCCCAGGCGGGGCGCAAGGCCAGGCTCAGGCGGGCTTGCCCGCCGTTGGCGGCCAGCGCGGGCCATTGGCGTTGCAGCTCCTGCAGGTTCTGCTCGAATGAAGGGCTCACCTCGGCACTGTGCAGCAGTTCGCTGGGGCTTATGCGCACAATCCAGGCACGCAACTCGTCGGCAGGGCACTGTGCCAGGTGCAATACCCCCTGCGTCACGCTCAACCAGGCCAGGCCGCAGGTGGCGCGGGCGCCCTGGTGCACCGCCAGCAACAGGGACTCGCTCTTGTCGTTCAGCAGCTCGGTATCCGTCAGCGTGCCGGGGGTGACCACGCGCACCACCTTGCGTTCCACCGGGCCCTTGGAGGTGGCCGGGTCGCCGATCTGCTCGCAAATGGCCACCGATTCCCCCAGTTTGATGAGTCGCGCCAAGTAGGTTTCCACCGAATGGAAGGGCACGCCCGCCATCACCACCGGTTGCCCGGCGGACTGGCCGCGTTTGGTCAGGGTGATGTCCAGCAGCCGCGCGGCCTTCTCGGCGTCTTCATAAAACAGCTCGTAAAAATCTCCCATCCTGTAGAACAGCAATGTGGTGGGAAAGTCGGCCTTCAGTTTCAGAAACTGCGCCATCATGGGCGTGTGCCCGGGTGCGCTGGCGTCAGGATTCTTCGTGGCTGGGGTGTCCGGCGTCATGCGGTCAGTGCAAAGGGATTGAATCGTTCGGGGGTGTGATCGTAACCCGCTTGCTGTGGCGGTGTGGACCTATACTTTGACAATGAACCAACCGGTACATTCCTCCGCGCGCAAGCCTGGTGTCCGAACCACCAAGGCGGCAGCAACCACCCGCACCAACGACCCCGAGCGCACCATGGCCAACATCGTGGAAGTGGCCATGGCCGAGTTTGCGGAAAAGGGGCTGGCTGGGGCGCGCATTGACGAAATCGCGGCTGCCACCCACACCAGCAAGCGGATGATCTATTACTACTTCGACAGCAAGGAGGGCTTGTACCTGGCTGCGCTCGAAGAGTCGTACCGCCGCATGCGCGCCATCGAGAGCGAGCAAAACCTGGACAGCCTGGAGCCGATGGCTGCGTTGCGGCGGTTGGTGGAGTTCACTTTTGATCACCACTTCAGCCACGAAAGCTACATCCGGCTGGTGATCTCGGAAAACATGAACCGGGGCCAGTTCCTGGCACAAAGCACCAGTATTCAGCAACTCAACGTGCCAGCCATTTCAGCCATTCAGAAGCTCTATGAACGCGGGCTGGCCAGTGGCGTGTTCCGGCCGGGGTTGGACCCGATCGACATCCACGCGTCGATTTCGGCGCTCACGTTTTTCAACGTCTCCAACCGCCACACCTTCGGTTTGATTTTCAAGCGTGATCTGCGCGATCCGGCGGTCGCTGTTCAGCGCCGCGCCAGCATTGTGGACATGGTGGAGCGCTACTTGCGCGCTTGACGCGACGCTGCGGCAGCGGCGACAGCACGGGGGCGGGAGAGGTTTAGGGAAAACCCCAATCCACAAAAAACTAACCAGTTCGTACATTTAGGGCTTGGTTATCACGGGAAACCCGTCATGCTTCAAAAAATCATTGGCCACTACTGCCGTGCGTTGTCGGTTTTGATGGTCATCAGCCTTGCGTTGATGGTCGTCATGGTGTTTGGCAACGTGGTCATGCGTTACGCGTTCAACTCGGGCATCACGGTGTCCGAAGAGTTATCGCGCTGGTTGTTTGTGTGGCTGATTTTTCTTGGCGCCACCATCGCGGTGCGTGAACGCGCCCACATGGGCACCGACTTGTTGGTGACCAAATTGCCCAAACCCTTGCAGCAGGTGTGCCTGTTTGTGGGCTATGCACTGATGCTGGGGGCCACTTGGCTGATGTTCAAGGGCAGTCTGGTGCAAACCCAGTTGAACTGGGACGCCGAAGCGCCCGTCACTGGCTTGTCGCAAGCGTGGCTGTATTCGGCAGGGGTGGTGTTCGCGGCCTCCACCGGTTTGATGCTGGTGTTGGACCTGTGGCGCATCGTCACTGGCCAGTTGACGCTGAGCAACATGCACCTGCCGGCGGGTTTGGAGCCGACGCCGGCCGACCTGGCTGCCCACGACAACAAGAACTGACACCGAGCGAGATTTCCATGACCATTGCCATTTTCCTGGGCGCGTTGATCGGTGCCATTGCGCTGGGCATTCCCATCGCCTATTCGTTGTTGCTGTCCGGTGTGGCCCTGATGTGGCATCTGGACTTGTTTGACGCTCAGATCCTGGCGCAAAACGTCCTGGAAGGCGCCAACAGCTTCCCCTTGTTGGCCGTGCCGTTTTTCATGCTGGCCGGCGAAATCATGAACGTCGGGGGGTTGTCCAAGCGCATCGTCAACCTGGCGCTCAGCCTGGTGGGGCATGTGCAGGGTGGTTTGGGCTTCGTCACCATTCTGGCGGCGGTGATGATGGCGTCTTTGTCGGGCTCTGCGGTGGCAGACACCGCTGCCTTGGCCGCCCTGTTGCTGCCCATGATGGTCAAGGCCGGGCATGACAAAGGCCGTTCGGGCGGCTTGATTGCCACGGCCGGCATCATCGCCCCCATCATCCCGCCGTCCATTCCCTTTGTGATCTTTGGCGTGGCGGCCAACGTGTCGATCGGCAAGCTGTTCATGGCGGGCATCGTGCCCGGCATGTTGATGGGGGTGTCGATTGCCATCACCTGGTGGCTGGTAGCCCGCCGTGAGGGCGCTAGCCGTCCGCCCAAAGCCACCCGCGCCGAACAATGGAAGGCGTTTCGCGATTCCACCTGGGCCTTGGTGCTGCCGGTGATCGTGCTGGTGGGCTTGAAGATGGGGGTGTTCACACCCACCGAAGCTGCCGTGGTGGCCGCGGTGTACGCCTTCTTTGTGGCGACGGTGATTTACCGCGAACTCAAGTGGCACCAGCTCTACGAGGTGTTTGTGGGCGCGGCCAAAACCACCGCCATCATCATGTTCCTGGTGGCCGCTGCGGCGGTCAGCGCCTGGCTCATCACGGTGGCGCAATTACCCCAGCAACTCATTGAATTGCTGGAGCCCTTCATGGACAACCCCACGCTGCTGCTGGTGATCATCATGTTGCTGATCCTGGTCATTGGCATGGCGATGGACCTGACGCCCACCATCCTGATTCTGGCCCCGGTGTTGATGCCGGTCGTCAAGGCCGCAGGCATCGACCCGGTGTACTTCGGTGTGCTGTTTGTGATGAACGGCGCCATTGGGCTGGTGACGCCGCCGGTGGGCACCGTGCTGAACGTGGTATCGGGCGTGGGGCGCATGAAGATCGACCAGGTGGCCAAGGGTGTTTGGCCGTTCTTGCTGGCCCAGATCATCGTGCTGTTCTTGCTGGTGCTGTTCCCTCAACTGGTGCTGGTTCCCCTGAGCTGGTTTTATTCCTGATGTTTACACGCCGTTGCGGTGACATGGGCACGCCCTCGCAACGGTTTCCGAGTCCGGCGTCCCGCTTTTCCCTGGAGACAGATTCATGAAACGCATTTTCATCAAGACCGTGCTGGCCACCGTGGCTGTGGCTGCCTTCGGCATGGCCCAAGCGCAGGACAAGACCATCAAGTTCGCGACCCAGAACCCCAAGGGCCACCCGATCGTGATGGGCATGGAAAAGTTTGCCGAAATCGTGCAGGCCAAGAGCGGTGGCAAGATCAAGGTCAACCTGTTCCCAGGCGGCACCTTGGGTGGCGATCAGGCCAACGTCACCGCCATTCAGGCCGGTACGCTGGAAATGGCGTCCATGAACTCGGGCATCTTCGCCAGCCAGGTCAAGGAAT
>CAZGDZ010000200.1:0-4902 GCA_964524855.1 uncultured Macromonas sp. | reverse complement strand
GGACATTCGTCGCTTTGAGGACAACAACGCCACCGTGTCGGCTTTCGTGTCACGCCAGACGCAGTTGATCGCCACCGGCGTGTCCGTGGCGGAAAACATGATGCAGCGCAACCCGCAACTGGGCACCGAGTACAAGCTGCTGCTCAAGGACAGCCCCAACTTCATTGGCGTGGCCAAGGGCGAAGACGCGCTGCGCACCAAGGTGAATGCCGTCATTGCGCAGGCCAAGGCAGCAGGCGACCTGGACAAGATGGCGCAGAAGTGGCTCAAGCGCCCGGCAGGCAACCTGCCGGAATAAGCCTTTAAAACCCGCAGCGGAGTCACGCCATGGCGATTGAGTTCGATTTTTGGGCGGTGCTGACCGAATGGCCGTTGTTGCTCAAAGGGGTCGCGTGGACCCTGGGGCTGACAGCGGTGTCGGCGGTGCTGGGTGTGTTGCTGGGCATTGCCTGTGCCTGGGCGCGCACCGAAGGCGCGGCCCCGTTGCGGTGGCTGGTGGCGACGTATGTGGAGTTGATCCGCAACACGCCGTTCATCGTCCAGTTGTTTTTCATCTTTTTCGGGCTGCCGGCTCTGGGGCTGCGTTTATCCCCAGAATGGTCCAGCGTGATTGCGATGGTGATCAACCTGGGCGCCTACGCGGCAGAGATTGTGCGCGCTGGCGTGCAGGCTACGCCGCGCGGACAACTGGAGGCTGCGGCCAGCCTGGCCTTGAGTCGCGCTCAAACCTTCGTGCATGTGGTGCTGCCCCCGGCGCTGCGCCGCGTGTGGCCCGCCCTGGTGTCGCAGATCATCATTGTCATGCTGGGTTCGGCCGTGTGTGGCCAGATCGCTACTGAAGAGCTGAGCTTTGCCGCCAACCTGATCCAGAGCCGCAACTTCCGCGCGTTCGAGGCGTTCATCGTCGCCACGCTGATGTACCTGGCGCTGTCGATTGCGGTGCGCCACGTGCTGAACCGGTTGGGCCACCGTTGGCTGTTTGGAGGCCGCCATGGTTGATTTCACCTTGTGGGACATAGTGCGCAACCTGCTGCTGGCCGCGCGCTGGACGGTGTCGCTCTCGCTGATCGCGTTCGTCGGCGGTGGCCTGGTCGGGCTGGCCTTGCTGGTGCTGCGCACCGTGCAGCGGCCCTGGCTGCAGCGCTCGGTGTCGGTGTACGTGCAGGTGTTTCAGGGCACGCCCCTGCTGATGCAATTGTTCCTCGCCTACTTTGGCCTGGCCCTGCTGGGTTGGGACACCTCGGCCTGGTTTGCCGCATCGCTGGCGTTGACGCTGTACACCAGCGCCTTCCTGACCGAAATCTGGCACGGTTGCGTGCGCGCGGTGCCCAAAGGCCAGTGGGAGGCGGCGCAAAGCCTGGCGTTGAACTTCATGGAGCAAATGCGCCATGTGGTGCTGCCGCAGGCCGGGCGACTGGCGGTGGCGCCCACGGTGGGCTTTCTGGTGCAGGTCATCAAAGGCACCGCTCTGGCGTCGGTCATCGGGTTTGTGGAGTTGACCAAGGCCGGCACCATGATCACCAACGCCACCTTCCAACCCTTTCTGGTTTACAGCTGCGTTGCTTTGTTGTACTTCGCACTGTGTTTTCCCATCAGTCATTACTCGCGCGTCCTGGAGGGCAAGCTGAATGTCAAACATTGAACCCACTGTGCCGGCCATCCACATCCAGGGCCTGCGCAAATCGTATGGCGCCAACGAGGTGCTCAAGGGCGTTGACCTGGACGTGCGCCCCGGCGAGGTGATCGCCATCATCGGCAAGAGCGGCTCCGGCAAGAGCACCCTGCTGCGTTGCATCAACGGGCTGGAGACCTTTCAGCACGGCGCGCTGAAGGTGCAAGACATGCCGCTGGTGTACGACGATGCCGCAGCCATGCGGGCTTTGCGCCAGCAGGTGGGCATGATTTTCCAGTCATTCAACCTGTTTCCGCACCTGACGGTGGGCCGCAACATCATGCTGGCGCCGCAGTTGGTGAAGAAGCCGCCCGAGGCCGAGCTGGAAGCCCTGGCGCGGCGCCTGTTGGAACGTGTGGGCCTGGCCGACAAGTTTGGCGCTTTCCCAGACCAACTGTCGGGTGGCCAACAGCAGCGGGTGGCGATCGCCCGCGCGCTGGCGATGCAGCCCCGGGTGTTGCTGTGCGACGAGATCACCTCCGCGCTGGACCCTGAGCTGGTGGGCGAGGTGCTGTCCGTGGTGGAGAGCCTAGCCCGCGAGGGCATGACCCTGCTGATGGTGACCCACGAAATGAACTTTGCCCGCAAGGTGAGTGACCGGGTGATCTTCATGCACCAAGGGCGGGTGCATGAAATGGGGTCACCGGCCGAGCTGTTTGGTGCGCCGAAAACGCCAGAACTGCAGCAGTTCCTCTCCACCCTGCACTGAGGAAGGGCGGCCTGAAAACGATCAGGCCGCCGGTTCGCCCGCGTCCCCCTGGGGCAGCTGCAGCGGGCGGTCCTCGAACTCGGTGTTCAACACCACCGTGCTGGTGGTGCGCGCCACCCCCGGCACCGCCTTGATGCGGTAGAGCACGCTTTCCAGCGCCCGTGCGTGGGTGACGCGGATTTTGGCCAGAAAGTCGAACTCGCCGGCCACGCTGTGCAGTTCCAGCACTTCGGGCATCTCGCGCAGTGCGGGCGCGATGTCACGGCAATGCACACCGCCGTCGTTGCGGATGGCGACAAAGGCGGTGAATTGCAGGCCCACCTTGTCCGGGTCCACCCGCAGCGAGAAGCGCTCGATCACGCCGCGCTCCACCATCTTCTTCACCCGCTCGTGCACGGCGGCGGTGGACAGGCCCACTTCGGCCGCCACGTCGGCGTACGAACGTCGGCTGTCGGTGCTCAAGGCCGTAAGAATTCCGGCGTCGATGGTGTCCGGCTGTAAATTCGCTTGCATTCGTGGGAAATCCTGTTCAAAATACGGCCAAGGCCATCACTGCCGTAAATTATCCGACCAACAGGGCTTTTCACCTATGTTTTTCTCTTCGGGCAATCAGACCACGTGGCGGGTGGCCGGGGCGCTCACCATCGTGTACATCGTCTGGGGCACTACCTATTACGCGTTGGGCGTGGCCATGCAGTCGCTGCCGCCGGTGCTGATGAACGGTGCCCGCTTCGTGCTGGCTGGGCTGGTGATGCTGGCCTGGGCGCGCTGGCAGGGGCAAGCCTGGCCCACGGCGGCACAGTGGTGGCATTGCGCGGCCATTGGCGGTTTGATGGCGTTTGCCGCCATGGCGCTGGTGGTGTTGGCGCAAAAACTGGGCATCGGCTCGGGCCTGATGGCCACGGTCGTGACCACCATGCCCATGTGGCTGGCGCTTTGGACCCGCTGGGGCGGCGAGCCGGTGCCCTGGACCAGTTGGCTCGGGCTGTCGCTCGGCGCGGCGGGTGCGATGGTGCTGGTGATGGAGGGGGATTTCTCCGCCACCTGGCTGGGTACCCTGTGTGCGTTTGGTGCTCCGTTGTGCTGGAGCTTGGGGTCGTACGCCTCGCGGCGCTGGGCCTTGCCACCTCCTGCCATGGCCTCGGGCGCGCAGTGGCTGATGGGCGGCGTGCTCGGCGTGGTGGTGGCGGGGTTGTTCGAGCCGTCTGCCTGGCAATTCGCCTGGTCACAGGTCACCTTGGCGTCGGCCCTGGCTTGGTGGTACTTGGTGGTCATGGGCACGCTGGTCACGCTTAACGCTTACCTGTGGCTGCTCAAAAATACCTCGGCCGCGCTGGCCGGTAGCTATTCCTTCGTCAACCCGGTGGTGGCGCTGGGGGTGGGCGTGGCCTGGGCCGGCGAGACCTTGACTGGCTGGGTTTACCTGGCGATGCCGTTGATTTTGCTGGCCATCGGCCTCATTCTCTACGGCCGCCCGCTGACCCAAGGGCTGCGCCATGGATACGAATGGTTGCAATTGAAATGGGCAGCGCTCTCCGGTTTGGGGAACTTGTGGCGGTTGGGCGCCACCAAGTAGCACGAGGGCGGTGCAAGCCGCCATGCAACCGTTATCTGTGCCGCGAAGCCGGTCAACCCGCAAGGGTTGCAGTGCACCCCG
Source organism: uncultured Macromonas sp. (assembly GCA_964524855.1). Lineage (GTDB taxonomy): Bacteria > Pseudomonadota > Gammaproteobacteria > Burkholderiales > Burkholderiaceae_C > CAZGDZ01. The sequence goes on along the minus strand of CAZGDZ010000200.1, from coordinate 864 downwards.
AGGGCGATTCTCCTCCTCCCTCCCTCCTCCCTTTGTCCCGGGGTGCTTCGCGGCACCTTTTATTCAGGCCGGAGGCTGCGTGTCGATGAAGCTGCTGCGTTGGGCCAGCTTGTCGTACAGCTTGGTCAGGTTGGGGTAGGGGCCGCGCCAGTCGATGGCGGGGAAGCGGAAATCCAGGTAACCCAGCGCGCAGCCCACGGCCAAGTCTGCCAGAGTCAGGTGGATGCCGGCGCAATACGGCTTGTCGGCCAGGCCCTGGCTCATGGCGCGCAGGCTGTGGTGTACCTTACCGAGTTGGCGGTCAATCCAGGCCTGGGAACGTTCACCGGCCGCACGGCCGGGCCAGGTGGTTTCCAGCCGGGCCAGCACGGCGGCGTCCAGCAAGCCATCGGCCAGCGCTTCCCAAGTTTTGACCTCCACGCGTTCCCGACCAGTGGTGGGAATGAGCTTGCCCACGGGTGACAGCGTGTCCAGATACTCGACGATGACGCGCGAATCGAACACCGCTTCGCCGCCCTCCATCACCAGGCAGGGGATCTTGCCCAGCGGGTTGGAGTCGCCGATGTGGGTCTGCGCCGACCAGACGTCGTCTTCGACAAACTGGAAATCGAGCTTCTTTTCGGCCATGACGATGCGCACCTTGCGCACGTAGGGGCTGGTGGTGGAGCCGATCAGTTTCATGTTGCGATTCGTCATACCCTTGGGAAAACGATTGTAGCCATGCCCCTGTCACTGCAGAGACAGCGCGGGGACAGCCTTTTACAATCGGCGGCATCATGCAAGCACCTACCTCCGTTGAATTTTCCCCGGTCACCGCCCTGTCGCCGCTGGACGGCCGCTACGTAGGCAAGCTGGCCGCGCTGC
>CAZGDZ010000199.1:0-4905 GCA_964524855.1 uncultured Macromonas sp. | reverse complement strand
GCTCAGCGGGGGCGAAGTCCAGTGGCCGCCGGACGGATCGGGGTTGAGGTTGATACCCACCATCCCGTATTCCTTGATGCACTTTTCCAGCTCGGGGATGCAGGTGGCCGGGTCCACGCCGGGGCTCTGCGGCAACATGGCGGCGCCGATGAAGTTGTCTGGGAACAGCTGGCTGACGCGGTAGCACAGCTCGTTGCAGATGGCGGCCCAGGTGGACGAGGTGTTGAAGTCGCCGATGTGGTGGGCCATGAAGCTGGCGCGCGGGCTGAACACGGTCAGGTCGCTGCCCCGCTCTTTCATCAGCTTGAGCTGGTTGGTCTCGATGGACTCGCGCAGTTCGTCGTCGCTGATCTTCAGGCTCTTGGGGTCGGGTGTTTGGCTCGGGTCTTTGAGCGAAGCGATCTGCAGGTCGCGCCAGGCGCCCAGAGCGGCGGGCGCCGTGGTGTAGTGGCCGTGCACATCGATGATGAGTGGTTTGGTCATGCGGTTCTCCTCGTTGAATCCAGAATAAGCTAGGGCGTCTCAGGCCGGGTCCATGCCCTGGCGGCGCTTGGGTTCTGCAGCATCGGGCGAGGCCATGAAGGCCAGCATGGCGCGCACGGCGTCGGCCTGGGCCGAACTGGCGCACACGCCGCCCGAGAAGGTGGTGACGATCTGGACGGCCTGAGGCATGGGGCCGAGCACGGTGATGCCGGGCAGGTTGATGAGTTCGCTGAGCTGCTGGAAGCCCAGCTCCACCTCGCCCTTGGCCACGAGCGACCCCACGGGAATGCCCGGCGGCGGGGTGACGATGCGGTCACGGATCTGGTCGGCAATCCCCCAGTGCTCGAACAGCTTGGCCAAGGCCACGCCGCTGGGCCCGGTGGAGTAACTGATGGTGCGCGCAGCCAGCACCGCTTGGCGCAAGGCGTCTGCGGTGGACACGTCGGGGTGCGGCGCACCTTCGCGCAAGGCAATGGCTACGCCGGAATGCACCAGATCGACTCGGCTGCCTGCCAACACGTGGCCGGACGCCACGAGCTTGTCAATGGCGTCGGACGCCAGGATGACCACGTCAAATGCCTCGCCCACCTGCACGCGCTTGGCGGCGTCCACCCCGCCCACCGATTCGATGACCACCCGCACACCGGTGCGTTGCTGGTAAGCCTCGGCCAGATCGGCCAGCACCGCCCGGGTGGCCATGGAAGAAATGCCGCGCAAAGTGCTCACAGGGGTCGTCTCCGTCGGTTGGTCGATCGAGGCATTCTGTCGCACGCGCGACCGGCTGACTAGGCCTACCCTCTTCTACCTGTTATCTCAAAACGGCATAACCAAAGCCAAACTATTTAGAATCCTCACATGGACCTGAAACAGTTGGAATACTTTGTCCGCGTGGCGGAACTGGGCAGCTTCACGCGCGCTGCGCACGCGCTCCAAATTGCCCAGCCCGCCTTGAGCCGCCAGGTGCGGCTGCTGGAGGTGGAGTTGCGCCAAACGCTGCTGCTGCGCAACGGGCGCGGTGCGGTGCCCACCGAAGCGGGCAAGCTGCTGCTGGACCATGGGCGCGGCATCTTGCACCAAGTGGAACGGGCCCGCGAAGAGCTGGGCCGGGTGCGCGGTGCCTTGGCGGGCCGGGTCGCCATCGGCTTGCCGCCCACGCTCGCCCGCGTGCTGACCGTGCCACTGACGCGCGCCTTCCGCCGCCAACTGCCCGAGGCCCACCTGTCCATCTCCGAAGGCTTGTCCAGCTCGACGCAAGAAGGGCTGGTCAATGGCCGACTGGACCTGGCGGTGCTGTACAACGCTCAGCCCATGCCCGAAATCGACCTGCAACCGCTGTTCGACGAAGACCTGGTGCTGGTGCAGGCGCGCACCCCTGGCCTGCAGGAGGACCCACCTCCGCCGCCCATCGCCCTGTGCGACGTGGCGCGCCTGCCCCTGGTCATTCCCACCCGTCCGAACGCCATCCGCATGCAGGTGGAAACTGCCATGGCCACGATCGGTCAGCGGCCCCAGATTGCGCTGGAAATTGACGGTGTGTCGGCCATCCTGGACCTGGTGGCCGAAGGCATGGGCTGCGCCATCCTGTCGCGCCACGCGGTGGTGCGCTCGATCCGGCCCTCGGCCTACACCGTCAGGAGCATCGACCAACCTGCCCTGCGCACCCGCTTGTGGCTGGCCAGCAGTTCACAGCGGCCCGCCACCCTGACCTTGCAAGCCACGATGGAATTGATGCACCAGGTGTGCCACGAGTTGTTCGCTGCGCCGAGCGGCGTCAGTCCAGCCAGCCCGGTACCTGACGCATCAGCCACAACAAACCGCTGATCGACAAAAACGACGCCACTGTGGTGGCGAGCAATGCAGCCGCTGCCACATCGCCACGCCCGTGCCGCTGGGCCAACAAGGGGTAAATGCCCAACATCGGCATGGCGGCCGACAGCACGGCGGCCGTGCGCATCTGGCCCTCCAGCTCAGCCATACCCAGCACAGGCAACAACAGCACCGCACCCAGCACAAACAAGGGGTGCAACAGCAACTTGCCTGCCACGATCTGGGCCATTTCGCTGCGCATGCCGCGCAGTTGCAGGCCCACCAGCGAGCCGCCGATGACGAACGGCGCCACCGGCCCGCTGGCCTGAGCGAACAAGGCGACCGTGCGCTGCAGCACCGCCGGCAGCGTCCAGCCCAGCAAGGCCACCAGGGTGCCAGCCAGAATGCCCAGAATCATGGGATTGGTCAGCAAACGCACCGCCATCAAACGCAACACGGTACCTGTCGATCGGCGTTCGCCATCTGCAGCGGGGTCGGTTTCGGCATAGGCCATCAGCACCGGCAGCTTGAACAGGTTTTCCACCAGCATGTTCAACGCCAGCACCACCCCGGCGATCGGCCCCAGCGTCATCACCAGAATCGGGTAACCCATGTAGCCGCTGTTGGAGCAGGTCATGCCCATGGCGAAGTAGGCACTGGCGCTGCGGCTTTTGCGCTGCCCCCAGCGCGCCCACGCCACCAGCAAGCCCATCAGCGTGAATGAACCCAACGCAAATGCCGCCAGGTAAGTCAGGTTGAGGACCTCATCCAGCCGGCGCTGCGCCAAGGCGTGAAACAGCAAGGCCGGCAGGGCAAAGTTGAGCACGAACTTGGCCAACACCCGCGTGTCGTCCCGGTTGAACAGGCCGAAACGCACGCTCAGGTAGCCCAAACCGATCGCGATGTAAATGGGGCCGGTGATGGCCAGGATTTCCAACATACCTACAAACTTTGAAAATGGCGGAAAACCCAGCCAGCGCCTAAATTACTGACGAGGAATACCGGCCTTGTCGATCACCTGCGTCCAGCGTTTCACATCGCTGGCCAGCATGTCGGTCAATTGTTGTGGCGTGCTGGCACGGGCTTCCACGTTCAACTCTTTGAGCTTGGCCTGGACTTCGGGGGTGGCCAGCGCGGTGGCAATGTCGCGGTTGAGCTTGGCCACCACGTCGGCAGGGGTTTTGGCCGGTGCGGCCAGAGCGTTCCAGGATGTGGCCACAAAACCAGGCACGCCGCTTTCCTTGGCCGTCGGTACGTCGGGCAGCACCACAGACCGCTTGTCACCCGTCACCGCGACCACGCGCATCGCCTTGGCTTGTACCTGGGGCAGCACCGGCCCCAGAATTTCAACCGCCACATCGATTTGCCCACCGCGCATCGCCGCCAACAGTGCCGGCGTGCCGTTGTAGGGCACCACCTGCACATCAATGCCAGCCGTGCTCTTGAACAACTCGGCGGCCAGGTTCTGGGTGCTGCCCACGTTGATGCTGCCCAGGTTCAGCTTGCGAGGGTTGGCTTTGGCGTGAGCCACCAACTCGCCGAACGTCTTGAAGGGCGAGTTCTCGGGCACCACCACGGCAATGTCGAAGTAACCCAGCGTGGAGACCGGCGCGAAATCGGTCACGACATTGAAAGGCAGCTTCTGGAACAGGGCCTGAGTGACGGCCGTGCCGTTGGACATGAGGAACAGGGTGTGGCCGTCCGCCTCGGCCTTGGCCACGCTTTCGGCCGCCACCACACCGCCGGCGCCCGGGCGGTTGTCAATGACCACGCCTTTGCCCCAGATGTCGGCCAGTTTGTTGGCCACGGCACGTGCCGTCAGGTCGCCGACGCCCCCGGGGCCAAAGGGCACAACGATGCGCACCGGCTTGGTCGGGAAACCTTGGGCGAAAACGGGCATGGCCACCAAGGCGGACAAGCTTGCGGCTGCAACCAGTACCGTACGACGCAGAGAAGAGAAAGGCTTCATGGTGGTCTCCAGCTTTTATAAATGACAAAAGCCGCACTCTAGCGGCTTTTGGGGCGTAGGCAATCAGGGGATCGCGCTATCAGCTATCACCAAACGGCATATCGGTCGAAACGACCAGGCGCACACTGGGCGCCTGGATACTCAGGACGTCATGCGCAGCGCAACAAGCGTGATGGCCGGGAACGCCGCGAGGATGGCGGTGCGCACCAAGTCGCTGACCACGAACGGCGTCACGCCCCGGTAGGTCTGGCTGATCGGGATGCCCTTGGCCATGTTGTTGATCACGAACAGGTTCATGCCCACCGGGGGCGTGATCAAGCCGACCTCCACCACGATCAGCACCAGAATACCGAACCAGATGGCGGTCTCTTCCGGGCTCAGGCCGAAGTCCAGCCCCATGATCATCGGGAAGAAGATCGGGATGGTCAGCAGAATCATGGACAGCGAGTCCATCACGCAGCCCAGCAGCAAATACACGACGAGCACGGTGGCCAGCACCAGCCACGGGCTCATGCCCAGGCTGAGCACCCACTGCGCCATCTCCTGCGGCAGTTGCGACAGCGCCAGGAAGGTGTTGTACAGCCCCGCGCCCAGCACGATCATGAAGATCATGCCGGTGGCCATGGCGGTGCCCAGGATGGCATCGC
>CAZGDZ010000198.1:0-4911 GCA_964524855.1 uncultured Macromonas sp. | reverse complement strand
ATGAGAACGGGTCCTGGAACACCACCTGCACCTGGCGGCGCAGGGCGCGCTGGTCTTGCACCGCGCGAGCGGACCATGCCTGGCCCATCACGTCCAGACCACCCTCGTGGCTCAACAACCCCAAAGCCGCCAGCGCCAAGGTGGACTTGCCCGACCCCGATTCGCCCACCACGCCCAGCGTACGCCCGGGCTGAAGCTGAAAATTCACCGCCCGAACGGCTTCAAAACGCCCGCGCTTGAACCAGCCCTGGACACCGGGCAACGGCGTGGGGTAAGCCACTGTCAGCGCCCTGGCTTGCAGCAACGGCGCTTGTTGCACGGAGCCCGTCGCATCCACTGCCTCAGCGGGCTCCGGCAAGTGCCTTTGGGGCCGACTGCCCAGCAACTTGCGGGTGTAGGCGTGTTGCGCTGCGGTGAACACTGCCGACACCTCGCCTTGTTCCACCAAATGGCCTTGCTCCATCACCACCACCCGGTCGGCAAACTGACGCACCAGGTGCAAATCGTGGGTGATCATCAGCACCGCCATGCCCATGCGCTGCTGCAAGTCGCCCAGCAAGGCCAGGATCTGGCCGCGCAGGCTGGCATCCAAAGCGGTGGTGGGCTCGTCGGCGATCAGCAGTTTGGGCTCGCTGGCCAAGGCCATCGCAATCATGGCGCGCTGGCGCTGGCCGCCACTGAGTTGGTGCGGGTAAGCCTGGGCCCGGCGCTGCGGCTCAGGAATACCCGTGGCCTCCAGCCATTCGATCGCCTTGGCCCAGGCCTGGGAAGCGGTAAGGCCGCGCTTCAAGGTCAAAACCTCGGCAATCTGGTCACCCACGGTGTACAGCGGGTTCAAGGCGGTCATTGGCTCCTGGAAAATGCAGGCCACCTCATCACCCCGAACGCGGCGCAATTCGCGCTCGCTCAAGCTCAGCAATTCGCGGCCTTGGAACTGCACCCGCCCCTGCAGCTGTGCATCGGGCACCAAACGCAACAGGCTGAGCGCAGACACGGTTTTGCCCGAACCCGACTCGCCCACCAGCGCCAGTTTTTCACCCGGACGGATCTGGAAATCGATCCCGTGCACCACTTCGCGGCCACCAAAAGCAATGCGCAGGCCTTCCACCTGCAACAAGGGCGCGTCACTCACCGTTCGGCCTTTCTCGGGTCCAGGGCATCGCGCAAGGCATCGCCCATGAAGGTCAGCAACAACAAGGTGACCACCAGCACACCAAAGGTGGACAGGGAGATCCACCACGCATCGATGTTGTTCTTGCCCTGGCTCAACAGTTCGCCCAGCGACGGGGTGCCCGGCGGCACACCCAGCCCGAGAAAATCCAGCGACGTCAGGGCCAAAATGGCCGCGCTCATGCGAAAAGGCAAGAACGTCACCACTGGCGTCAGGCTGTTGGGCAGTATGTGGCGCCAAATGATCTGTCCATGGGTCAAGCCCATGGCCCGTGCGGCACGCACGTAGTCCAGTTGGCGGTTGCGCAGGAATTCGGCCCGCACGTAATCGGACAGGTTGGTCCAGCCGAACAGGCTCAGCAGGATCAGCAGCAACGCGACGCTCGGCGCGAAGATGGCGCTGAAGATGATGAGCAGGTACAGCTCCGGCATCGCCCCCCAGATTTCGATGAAGCGCTGGAACGCCAAGTCGATTTTGCCCCCAAAGTAGCCCTGCACCGCACCCGCGACCACGCCCAACAACACCCCCACCACCGTCAACGCCAGCGCAAACAGCACACTCACGCGGAAACCGTAAATCAGTTGCGCCAACAGATCGCGTCCCCGGTCATCGGTGCCGAACCAGTTGTCGCGCGACGGACCAGACGGATTCGGTTCGGGCGCAAAGTAGTTCAGTGTGTTCGGGCCATAGGGGTTCAGCGGGTACACCGCAAAATTGTCGCCACGGCTCAACTGCTCGCGGATGAAAGGGTCCAGGTAATCGGTCGGGGTTTCAAAATCGCCACCAAACGTGGTCTCCGGGTACGACTGCACCAAGGGCAGGTAGTACTGGCCTTCGTAGCGCACCAGCAGCGGTTTGTCGTTGGAAATCAGCTCGGCCGCCAGGCTAAGCACCACCAGTACGACGAAGGCCACCAGGCTGTAAAACCCGAGCCGGTTGCGGCGAAAACGCAACCACGCACGGCGCGAGGGACTGAGCGAACGTGGGGCCGTCATGATCTGCGGTCAGTCAAACTTCACGCGCGGGTCCACCCACACGTAACACAGGTCGCTGATCAGCTTGGTCACCAAACCGATCAGCGTGAACAGATACAGCGTGCCCAGCACCACCGGGTAATCGCGCCGAATCACGCTTTCATAACTGAGCAGCCCCAGGCCATCGAGCGAAAACAGGGTTTCGATGAGCAAGGAGCCTGCGAAAAATGCGCCAATGAAGGCCGCCGGAAACCCGGTGATGATGGGAATGAGCGCATTGCGGAACACATGCTTCCACAGCACCTGCCGCTCGCTCAAGCCCTTGGCGCGGGCGGTCAGCACGTATTGCTTGCGAATTTCTTCCAGGAAGGCGTTCTTGGTCAGCATGGCCGTGACCGCGAAGCTGCCCAACACCATGGCCGTGACCGGCAGCGTGATGTGCCACAGGTAGTCCACAATCCGCGCACCCCAGGTCAACTCCTCCCAGTTGGACGAGGTGAGTCCGCGCAATGGAAACCACTGCAACTGGCCACCGAATATCACCAGCAGCGCCACGCCCAGCACAAAGCCGGGAATGGCGTAACCCACCAACACCAGCAAGGTGGTCACCAGATCGAAACGCGAGCCAGCGCGGACCGCTTTGGCCACACCCAGCGGCACCGCGACCGCGTAGCTGATGAAAAAAGTCCACAAACCCAGGCTGATGGACACCGGCAATTTTTCAATCACCAGATCAGCCACCGCTTTGTTTTGGAAAAAGCTGGTGCCCAGATCGAACCGCGCGAATTGGCCCAGCATCTGAAAAAACCGCTCGTGCGCGGGTTTGTCAAAACCATACAGGGCCTTGATTTGCTCCAGCCGTTGCGGGTCCACCCCCTGGGCGCCTCGGTAGGCTGAGCCACCTTCGGCCCCTGTGCCCAGTCCGGCACGCGATTCGGCCAGGTACTGCTCCACCGGCCCACCGGGCACGAACTGGATGACGACGAACGTCAACAGCAGCACGCCCAACAGCGTTGGCACCATCAGCAGCAGTCGTTTGAGGATGTAGACCCACATGGCGCGATTATGGAGTGCGGTGTTCAGTCACGTGGGCGAGCCCACCAAGTGTCGATGGCCCAGCCCTCGCCAGCGGCATAAGGTGGCATCTGCGCGGGCCGCTCCAGGCGCCAGGCGTTGTAGGCCAAGCGGTGGGTGGTGGCCGACCACTGGGGAATCAGGTAGTGGCTGTGGCTGATGACCCGGTCCAGCGCGCGGCAGGCGGTCAAAAACGCCGGTCGGCTGCTCGCCTCGGTCATGCGGCGGATCAAATCGTCCACGGCCGGGTTCGCCACGCCGGCAAAGTTGCCGGAGTCTTCGGTCTTGGCGGCTTCGCTGCCAAACAGGTCGGCGTATTCGGCCCCCGGGTTGTCGCTGCCCTGGAAAGCGATGGAGATGATGTCGAAATCGAAAGTGCGCAGGCGCTGCTGGTACAAGGCAAAGTCCACCGGCCTGAAACGCAGCTCCACGCCCAACTTCTCCAGGCTGCGCGCCCACGGCGTGACCACCCGGGCGCCGGCTTCATTGCTGTCCAGGTACTCCAGGGTCAGGGGTTGCCCCTGGACATTGCGCAAGCGGCCGTCTTGCACCGTCCAGCCGGCCTCGCGCAACAAAGCTTGCGCCCGACGCAGGTTGTCGCGCAAGGTGGCGCCCGCGTCGGTGCGGGGTGGCTCGTACATGGGGCCGAACGCCGCCTTGGGCACCTGGCCAGACCAGCGTTGCAGCAGCGCCAACTCATCGCCCTGCGGCGCACCTTCAGGCGAACAATCGGTGTTGCCAAACAAGCCGCGCACGCGCTGGTAGCTGTTGTAAAACAACTGCCGGTTCATCCACTCGTAATCCAGCGCCAAGCCCAGTGCCTCGCGCACCCGCGCATCGTCCAACGGCGGGCGGCGGGTGTTGAGCACGTAACTCTGGAACCCTGTAGGCAGCCGGTGCTGAAACTCTGCCTTCACCAGCTCTCCGCTGTCAAACCGGCGTCCGGTGACGCGCCGCGCCCAATCGCCAGCCGAGAAAAAGCGCATCAAGTCAAACTCACCGGCCTTCAAGGCCTCCAGACGGGCGGTGTTGTCTTTGTAGATTTTGACGGTGATGCGGTCGAAATTGGCGGTGCCGCGCCGCACCGGCAAATCGCGGGCCCAGTACTGTGGGTCGCGCACGTAGGTGATGTCCTTGCCAAAGCGCACCGGCCCGATTTTGTACGGGCCACTGCCGATCGGGACATCCATCACCACCTGATCGAAGGTTTTGCGCTGGCCGGTTTTTGGGTCGGGCTCGTCGCCCCAAGCACGGCTGAACACCGGCAGGCCCCCCACGGTCAACGGCAATTCGCGGTTGGCCTTTTTGAAACGGTAGCGCACCGTGCGCTCGTCCAACACGTCCAGACCGGCCACATCAGCCAAAATGGTTTTGTAAGCCGGTGAAGTGTGCGGCCCCATCAACACGTCAAAGCTGTGCTTCACATCGGCCGCCAACACCGGCGCACCGTTGTGGAAGCGCGCCTGCGGGCGCAGGCGAAAAGTCACCGACAAACCATCTGCAGCGGCCTGAACATCTTCGGCCAGCAAGCCATAGGCGGCGCCGCTCTCGTCCGAGGCGCCCACCAGCAAGGTATCGAACATCAACGCCGACAGATACGCGGGCGCGCTACCACGCAAGGTGAAGGGGTTGTATTTGTCGAAGGTGGACACCCGCAGGTTGCTCACCAGCTTCAGGTCACCGCCTTTGGGC
>CAZGDZ010000197.1:0-4923 GCA_964524855.1 uncultured Macromonas sp. | reverse complement strand
GGCCCGCGCCGCAGGCAAGTTCAAGATGGACAAAGCGCTGGACTACACCGGCGCCGGCAACACCTTCGTGGGCTACGAACAACTGCAAGCCAGCGCGAAAGTGGTGGCGCTGTACCTGAACGGCGCCCCGGTGGCCGAACTTAAAGTCGGTCAACAGGGCGTTGTGGTGCTGGACACCACGCCCTTCTACGCCGAAAGCGGCGGTCAGGTGGGTGACGAAGGCGTCATCACCAGCGGCTCCGCCCAGTTCGTGGTCGGCGACACGCAGAAAATCAAGGCCGATGTGTTCGGTCACCACGGCTCGGTGGCCCAAGGCACGTTGGCGGTGGGCGACACCGTGACCGCGTCGGTCAACCTGGAGCTGCGCGCCGCCACGGTGCGCAACCACAGTGCCACCCACCTGATGCACAAGGCCCTGCGCGAAGTGCTGGGCACCCACGTGCAGCAGAAGGGCTCGCTGGTCAATGCCGAGCGCACCCGCTTCGACTTCGCGCACAACGCGCCCGTGACCGACGCGCAAATCCGCCAGATCGAGGCCATCGTCAACGCCGAAGTGCTGGCCAATGCGGTGGCCAAGGCCGAGCTGATGGACATCGAAAGCGCCCAGAAGACCGGCGCCATGATGCTGTTCGGCGAGAAATACGGCGAAATCGTGCGCGTGTTGAGCATCGGCTCCACCCAAGAACTGTGCGGCGGCACCCATGTGAAAGCGACCGGCGATATTGGCCTGTTCAAGGTGGTGGCCGAGAGCGGCGTGGCTGCAGGCGTGCGCCGCATCGAAGCCGTGACTGGCGCCAATGCCTTGGCTTACCTGCAGCAACTCGAAAGCACTGTGGCTGAAGCTGCGGGTGCCCTCAAGGCACCCACCGCCGAACTCACCCACCGCATTGGCGCGGCGCTGGAGCAGATCAAGACTCTGGAAAAAGAAGTGGCCGCGCTCAAGGGCAAGCTGGCTTCTGCTCAGGGTGATGAGCTGTTGGGTCAGGCCGTGGACGTGAAGGGTCTGAAAGTCTTGGCCGCCAAGCTGGAGGGTGCCGACGCCAAGACCCTGCGCGACACCATGGACAAGCTGAAAGACAAGTTGAAAACCGCTGCGATCGTGCTGGCTGCTGTGGATGGTGGCAAGGTGCAAATCGCCGCCGGTGTGACTGCCGACAGTGTGGGCAAGGTCAAAGCCGGTGAGCTGGTGAATTTTGTGGCCCAGCAAGTGGGCGGCAAGGGCGGCGGCAAGCCCGACATGGCCATGGCTGGTGGCACCGATGCCGCTGGCCTGCCCCAGGCCCTGGCCAGCGTGCAAGGGTGGGTGGCCGAGCGGGTGTGAGCGCCCAGCCTTGCTTGGCTGAATTTTCAAGCCGCAACGTGTGATGCGTTGCGGCTTTTTTGTGCGGTCAGGTCCATGGTCTGACCCACCGCCCCAGCGGCGCCTCCACCCAGCGTTCAAATGCCCAGCCGAGCAGTACGCTCAGACCCCACACCGCCGCGAAAAGCGTTACCCCGGCCGCCGCGCCGTTCAGGCCCAGCGCGGTGAACAGCGCGTTGCCCAGCAGCAGCACCGGAAAGTGCACCAGAAACAAAGCATACGACGAGCGCCCCAGCGTGTGCAACGGACTTTCCAGCCAGTGCGGCATGTGGTCACGCCAGGGAATGCGCTGTGTGGTGGCGAGCCACAGCGCTACCGCCAGGGCCAGCGCGACGCGGTGCCTAAATTCCAGCAGCAGGGCCAGTGCGCCCAGCAGGGTGATGGTGCCGATCCAGGCACGCTGTGCCCAAGCCTGCGGCCATTGCGCCGACCAGCGGGCCATTACGCCCAGTCCGTAGGCGCCGAAAAAGTAAATTGACCAGTCGTCCAGCCCCGGCGCCCGGTTCCACCACAACAGGGATGCGCCCGCTGCCACCACCACCAGCACTTGGGCTGGCCGTGCGTGCCCGCCGCGCTGCCCCAGCCACAACAGCAACGCCAGCAGCGCGTGCAACTGGAAGTCGATCGTCACGTACCAGATGCCGGCCGATAGGGCCTCCACCCCCATCACCTCCTGCAGCAGCAGAGCGTGGGCCAGCCATTCGTGCAGTGATGGGGGCTCGGGCACCAGGTCCGCGCTCAGCCACGGGCGCGACGCGGCCGCCGCCGCCATGGCCAGTGCCAGCGCCGCCACGAAAGGCGGGGCCAGCCGCAGGTAGCGCCGCCACAGGCTGCGCCCCAAGGCCGACGCGCCGCCCGCCATGGCGGGCATCAGGCTGTGCACCGCCAGGTAGCCGCCCAACACCAGAAACACCTGTACCGCCATGCGGCCATAGCCGTAGAGCCAGTCCATCAGCGCCGGTGCGGCGCGGTGCATGGCATCGGCCACCGGCCCGTAGGCTGACAGGTGGTGCAGCACGATGATTTGCGACGCCAGCACTTTGAGGGCATCGATGCCGGGTTGGCGGGCTGCGGTCATTGTGCGTCCGGCCAGCGCAGGGACAGTGCGCTCTCGAAGCGCCGGTGTGTACCGTTCACCGGATCGGTGAAAGCGATGGCCTGGGCCAGCAGTTGCAGCGGGTCGGCAAAGTCTTCGGCCTCGCCCGGCGCGCGCCGCACCACTGGGTAGAACTGGTCGCCCACCATCGGCAGACCCAGGCCATGCAGGTGTACCCGTAATTGGTGGCGCTTGCCGGTCACGGGCGACAGGCGGTAGCGCGCCCAGGGGCCGCGCTGCTCCAGCACCTCAATGTGGGTTTCGCTGTTGTCGGGCCGGCCTTCGTTCGGAGCGGCTTCCCGCATTTTGTAGAAGGCGTCTTCGCACTCCAGAATGTGGCTGCGACGCGTCAGCGGCCAGGGCAGGTGCGGCGCGGCGGGGGCGATGGCTTCGTAGGTTTTGGCGATGCGTCGTTCGCGGAAAAGTCGTTGGTAAGCGTCGCGGTCTGACGGACGCACGCTGAACACCACGAGCCCGGCGGTTTCGCGGTCGATGCGGTGCAGCGGGCTCAAATCGGGGAGCTGCAGGCGTTTTTTCAAGCGCACCAGCAGACTTTGCTGCACGTAGCGCCCGCCCGGCGTCACCGGCAAAAAGTGTGGCTTGTCGGCCACCACCAGATGCTCGTCCTGAAACACCACCGTTTCTTGGAAAGGTATGACTTGCTCTTGCGGCAGCCCGCGCCAGTAGTACACGCGGACGCCGTTTTCGTAGGGTGTATCGGGCGGGAGCTGACGTCCATCCTCGCCCACCACTTCGCCAGCCTGCAGGCGGGCCAGCCATTCAGCACGGGTTACGCGGGGCAGGCGTTCGGTCAAAAAGTCCAGCAGCGTGGGCCAGGGTGGCACCCGCATGCGAGGCAGCGCGATGCAACTGGGCGACACCCCATCGCGCATGGGGATGGCGGCGTTTTTGGCGACGTGGGCCATCGTGGCTTTCGTGGCGGGGTGTCAGCGCAGGAAACGGGCGCGCACCCGCAGGTCTGGCCCCACCGGCGTGACTTCGTGGAAAGCCAGCTTAGGGCCTTGGTCAAGCGCGGTGAACGGGCCGATGTTGGCCAACCTGGCACCTGGGCCCAGCAGTTGCGGCGACAAGTAGAGCAGCAGTTCGTCCACCAGCCCCTCGCGCAGGAAGGAGCCGTTGAGTTTGTGGCCGGCTTCCAGATGCAGTTCGTTCACGCCGCGCTGGGCCAGGTCGGCCAGCATCGCGGCCAGGTCTACCTTGGGGTGGCCGTCCGAAGCATCGGGGGCACCAGGGCAGTCCACCACGGTGGCACCCTGTTGTGCCAGCGCGGCGCGTTGGGCGGCAGTGGCGGCCGGATCGCTGGCGCTGTAAATCAGCACCTCGCCCGGCGGCGGCAGAATTCGCGCGGTCGGCGCGATCTCCAGCCGGGAGTCCACCACCACGCGCAGTGGCTGGCGCGCGGTGGGCACCAGCCGCACGTCCAGCCGGGGGTTGTCTTCCAGCACGGTGCCGATGCCCGTCAGGATGGCCGAGGCGCGTTTGCGCCAGGCGTGGCCATCGGTGCGGGCGGCTTCGCTGGTGATCCACTGGCTCACCCCGTTGGACAGCGCGGTGGTGCCGTCTAGTGACGCTGCGATTTTCAGGCGCACCCAGGGGCGGCTCTGCTCCATCCGACTCAAAAAGCCGATGTTCAATTCGCGGCTGGCCACAGCCAGCGGGTGTTGCGGGTCCAGCAGGTCCACTCGGATGCCGGCCGCGCGCAGCCGCGCCAGCCCTTGGCCGCCCACCAGCGGGTTGGGGTCGGGCAGGGCAACGACGACGTGGCCCACGCCAGCGTCGATCAGCGCATCGCAGCAGGGCGGGGTGCGGCCGTGGTGGCTGCAGGGTTCCAGCGTGACCAGAGCGGTGGCGCCACGCAGGTCGGCGCCAACAGCCTGAGCAGCGCGCAGCGCCATGACTTCGGCGTGCGGGCCGCCGGCTGCTTGGGTGTGCCCCTCAAACACCTGCCCGTTAGGGGTGATGATTCGACACGCCACCCGGGGGTTGGGGTCAGAGAGTCCAATGGCCTGGGCCGCCAGCGCGTCCAGACCGTCCAGCCATTCGGGTGGGCAGGGCAGGGTCATGCGCGGCGGAACACCAAGTCCCACACACCATGGCCCAAGCGCAAGCCCCGGTTCTCGAACTTGGTCAGCGGCCGGTACTCGGGCTTGGGTGCGTAGCCACCCAGATCGGCGCCGGTGGCGGTGTTCGCCAGCAGGGGTTCGGCGGTCAGCACTTCCAGCATCTGTTCGGCGTAAGGCTGCCAGTCGGTGGCGCAATGGATATAGCCACCTGGCTTGAGCCGGCTTACCAACTTCGCCACCAATGGCGGCTGGATCAGGCGGCGCTTGTTGTGCTTCTTTTTGTGCCAGGGGTCGGGGAAGAAGATGTGCACCCCATCCAGCGTGCCTTCGGGCAGCATGTGGTCCAGCACCTCCACCGCGTCGTGTTGCAGGATGCGGATATT
>CAZGDZ010000196.1:0-4926 GCA_964524855.1 uncultured Macromonas sp. | reverse complement strand
GTGGATATTGGGCTGCCAGCTCAGGAACCAGTCGGTGGAAAAGGGGAGTTGTCCCTTGCTCGGAGATTTTCCGGCCACCTCTTTGTAGAGCCGCAGCAGCTTTTCGTAGGACAGGCTGGTTTCGCTCTCCAGCACCTGCAGGCGGGCGCCCAGGCCGATCAGCGCCACGGCGCGTTCGATGTCTTTGCTTTCAGTGACGATGCTCTTGACGGCGGCCATGGTGCTGCTCCTGCGGGGTTCGTGGTTATGTGATTCGGGCGAGGGCGGCTCAGGCCGCGGCATCGGCCAGGCGGCCAGCCATCAGGATGGAGGCGTGCAGGCGCTGGGTGGTGTCGTTGCCCACGCGGTTGGGGGCGTGGCTGCTGGTCAGCAGGCCCCACACCATGTCCTCGTCGGCGCGGAAGCGGCACAGCAGGGTGTTGGTGCTGGCCACCTTCATCACCTGGGCCGGCGACAGCGCGGCGATCAGCTCCGCGGACTCTTCGCTCACCCCCAGACGAAACACCGCCTCGGCCTTGTCGGCACGGATCAACTGCTGCGCCAGCATCAGGTAGGTCAGGTTGGCTTCGCGGATGTCGGCCAGCAGTTGTTCGGTGGTGGTTGCGGTGGTCATTTCACTCTCCAGTTGGGGCTTCAATCGCTCCGGCTAACACAGCCAGGAAAACGTTGATTCGTTGAAATGGATTGTGAAATTCCCCCTTTAAACCTTGAATCGGAAAACGGCTGTTCGGTGCGTCAGGCTACGGCTGGCAGCGTGTCAGGCAAATTCCTACAGCGTCCGCGACATTGACCTAGATCGTCAGGGCTGCGAGAATGTCTAGACTTTATTTAAACACATGAGGTTCGCGATGGCCGAAGCCGTACTGTCCATCAAGCACTGGGGCAACAACCTGGGCGTACGCCTGCCCCAGGCGGTGGCACGCGAAGCCCATTTGCAGGCCGACCAGCAGGTGCGCGTATCGGTGGAAGCGGGGCGGGTGATCATCGAACCACTGTCCGTGGCCGATCTTTCGCTGGAGGAGCGCCTTCAGCGCTTTGACCCCACCCGCCATGGCGGCGAAGCCATGGCAGCCACGCCCTTGGGGGCTGAAAAGTGGTGACCCGCCGCGCGGCCGCCGCGTGGGTGCCAGACCGGCAAGACGTTATCTGGATCGACTGCAACCCCCAAGCGGGCCAGGAAATGCGAGATATCCACCCCTTCCTGGTGCTGTCGCCCCGCGCGTTCAACGACCGCACTTCGCTGGTCATCGGCCTGCCCATGACCACCGCCGCCTACAACGCCGACAACCCCTTTGCGGTGGTCGCAGGTTTGGCCGGCGGCGCCAAAGCGGGCAAAACCAGCTATGTGTTGTGCCACCAACCCAAGTCATTCGACTGGCGGGCTCGCCAAGCCAGCCCTCACCCTATGAAAACGTTGAATGACGCTGCCTTTTCCCAGGTGCGTGCGGTGTTGAACCAGATCATCGCGCTGGCGTAAACGCGAAGCGAATGGGTGTGACCAACGCCTCCCCTAAATAGGGGATGGCGATTTAAAGGCATTTGGCTATGCTGGCTTCAAAAGACTTGACCACCGCGCAAGGTGATCTTGTCCGTACTCCAGCAACGTTGGGCCTTGTTGCTCCATACCCATCCATGACCAGTGCCTCCACCCCTGATGAACCCGCCGTGGTCCGAGCAGTGCGCGTCAGCACCTACGTGCTGCTGACGCTGGCCGCCTTGCCGGTGCTGTTCCTCCTGCCCTTCATGTTCGACGACCCGAAGATGGGGCACCCGATACCGGCACTGTTGCTGTTTGCCGCGGTACTTTCTCCGGTGGGCGCTATAGCATTCACACGCGGAGCATATCGGCGCGCCGTTGCGTCCGAGCAATGGGGCCGTTGCCTCGCATGGTCGCTGCTCCCCCTGGTGATTCCCTTGCCCTTGTTCATGAGCATAGGCGGGTACTTCAAACTGAAGGATCACTTTGCCTATCAGCAACGGCATGTGATGCGGGACGCCGATGGCGTGGTGGCGCATCTGGCCCTGCCCCCGGGCTGCGATACCCCGAATGGTTTTTGGAATTTCGACCAAGGCCAAGAGACCGGGCTGCGTGGCGAGTGGGAACAGCTCGACGGCCAAGGAATGTTCCGCTGTTTCAACGACGCGACAACACCAAAGGCCTACTTCACGCTTCGCGTGGCCAATGCGAAAAGCAAAATGCCCAATCGAGGTAACCCAATCGGCTGGACAAAACAGATGTTGAGGCCTCCCATCACTCTTCCCCTGAATGGCGTGCAGGTTCACATTGAAAACTACCGTTTCGTGGGCGCCAGCGAAAAGGACAAAGGCAAGCAGGGGCCCCACATCCAAGCATGCGAGTTTCAGCCCACTGGAGACACGACGAGCCGCGCAAAAACCTACTTCAAAGGCAACGGCGACATCCACGAAATCCACATGGAGTTGTCCCTTCACCCGCGACTGACAGGCCAACTGCGGCTGATCAACCCCGATGCCACCGTGAACACGCCAGAGGCCATGTGGCGTCACATCCAGGCGGCTAGCGTGTTTGGGCAAGGCCTCCTGCAAACACGCCCGGCCCCATGAGCATCTGGCTTTCAGGCCCCGGCGAACTGGCCGACGTAAACCGGCGCCTGGCTCGCAAACTGCTGCATCTATGGGTAGCTGCCCTGGCCCTGGCATGGCTGGCCGAGGCACCGATCACATGGCTCAACGATTGGGCAGGCTGGGTCGGTCGCTATGTGCCCATCCTTCATCATCTGCACAACCGCCCCGACGACATTGCCGCTGTGGTGGCCCGCTTTTATGCGCTCGTGTGTGGCTTGGCGCCTGTGGGGGTGGCCTACCTGTTGAGGGGAGACGACCCACTGCACCGTCTGCAAATTGGCCTACAGCAGCGAGGTGGCTGGGCGATTGCATGGCTTTATGCGTTGGGATTGCCACTGCTGGTAGGAAGCTTGGCCTTCGTCGTCTTCTCGGCCGGTACGGAAGGGCTGACACCAACCGGTCGCTACGCGCTGCTTTACTGGGGGCTCCACTCTCACTGGGGCTTGTTCATCGTGGGGCCCCTGCTGGCGGTTTTTGGGTGCTTCTGGACCACCGTCACGGCATGGCTTCTGGCCGCACCGTTCCTCGCGCTGGTCCGCTGGGGCAAAAACTGAAAGGTACCATCCCAGTTCAGCCGAGATCTGACTCCGACATCGCTGCAGCCAACCCCTCCCGCCCACGCGCCTGCAGCGCCTCCACCGCCCCCTGCCGGTCGCGCAGTTCCTTGTTCTGGCTCAGCTTGGCCTTGCCCTCCAGCCGGGTCACAGCAATCTCCAGGCCCACAATGGCCTGCAGCATCGCGTCCAAGTAGTCGGGCGGGGCATCGCCCATCTTCCAGGGTTGGGGCTCGGCCGCTTCGTGGCTGCGCGTCAGGCGCGCCACCACACCGCGCACAAACTTCTCGTCATCACGCACGGTGAGCCGGCCGTGCGCATGCACCACCTCGTAGTTCCAGGTGGGCACCTGGCGGTGGGTGTCGTGTTTGCTGGGGTACCAACTGGGCGAGATGTAGCCCTCCACCCCGCGAAACACCACCATCACGTCGGCGCCGCCGGCACACTGTTGCCACACCGGGTTGGCCCGCGCCACGTGCGCCGTCAGCGTGCCGTGTTCGCCGCGCGTCGGGTCGTATTCAAAAGGGATGTGGTTGGCGTCCAGCCCCTCGGACCCATGCGTCACCAGCATGCCCAGCGGGTGCTGGCGGATGATGCGCTGTAAAGCAACAGGCTCTGTCAGCGTGAAATGGGCGGGGTTGTACATGCCGGCACTCCAGGGCGGGTCAGGCTTCGCCGCGCTGCATGCGTTCGCTCTTCCAGTACACATCGTCGCCGCCCATTCCATCCGGTCTATTGCGGTTCAGCACCCGCGCCAGCACGAACATCAGGTCGCTCAGCCGATTCAGGTACTGGCGCGGCGCGTCGTTGATGGCTTCCTCGTTGCCCAGCGCCACCACTTGGCGTTCGGCCCGCCGCGCCACGGTGCGGCACACGTGGGCCTGCGAAGCCGCGCGCGTGCCCGCCGGCAGAATGAATTCCTGCAAACGCGGCAACTGGGCGTTGTACTGTTCCAGTGCCTCGTCCAGCGCCAGCACCGCCTCGCCCTTCAGCAGCTCAAAGCCCGGCACGCTCAGCTCGCCGCCCAGGTTGAACAGCTGGTGTTGAATCTCCACCAGCAGCGTGCGCACGGCGGCCGGCATGTCTTCGCACAGCAGCAGGCCGATATGGGAATTCAGCTCATCCACATCGCCCATGGCGTGCACGCGCAGGCTGTTTTTGCTGACGCGCTGGTTGTTGCCCAAGCCGGTGGTGCCCGCGTCGCCGGTGCGGGTGGCAATTTGTGTCAAGCGGTTACCCATGGTGTGGTTTGGCCTTTCCGGTGGTGGTTTGTATGGCGATAATGACCCTCATTATCCAGACCCTGGAGCCGACGCCATGAACGCCCCGCTGCCCGCCCACCTGCTGCCCTCGGTCCAGTTGCGCCCCGTACCCGATACCTTCGTCGAACAGCTCAAAGTGCGCTTCGGCGCCCAATGTTCCACCGCCCTGGTGGTGCGCGAACAGCACGGGCGCGATGAGTCTGCCTTCACCACCGTGCCGCCGCCGTCGGCCGTGGTGTTCGCCGAGTCCACCCAAGACGTGGCTGACACCTTGAAGCTTTGCGCTCAGTACAAGGTGCCCGTCATTCCGTTTGGCGTCGGCTCGTCTTTGGAAGGGCATTTGCTGGCGGTGCAAGGCGGCATCAGCCTGGACGTGAGCCGCATGAACCAGGTGGTCAGCATCAACGCCGAGGACCTGACAGTGACGGTGCAGCCCGGCGTGACGCGCAAGCAACTCAACGACGCGGTGAAAAGCCACGGCCTGTTTTTCCCAATCGACCCGGGGG
>CAZGDZ010000195.1:0-4954 GCA_964524855.1 uncultured Macromonas sp. | reverse complement strand
CGGAGCGCCAGTTGTACAGCTCTTCCTTGAGCTGGTATTCGATGACCTGGCGCTTTTCCTCCACCACCAGGATCTCGCGCAGGCCAGTGGCAAACTCGCGGGTCGTCTGTGCCTCCAGCGGCCACACCACGGCCACTTTGTGCAGGCGGATGCCCAACTGGCGGCAGGTGCCATCGTCCAGCCCCAGATCAGCCAGGGCCTGGCGCGTGTCGTTGTAGGCCTTGCCACTGGCGATGACACCGTAGCGGTCGTTGGCGCTTTCGATGACGTTGTGGTTGAGCCGGTTGGCGCGCACATAGGCCAGGGCCGCGTACCACTTGTAGTCCATCAGGCGGGCTTCCTGCTCCAGCGCGGTATCGGGCCAGCGGACGTGCACGCCACCGGGCGGCATGGAAAAGTCGGGCAGGATGATGTTGACGCGCTCGGGATCGATTTCGACGGTGGCGCTGGACTCGACGATCTCCTGGATGGTTTTCATGCCCGCCCACACCCCGGCGAAGCGACTCATAGCCCAGGCATGCAGGCCCAGGTCCAGGATTTCCTGCACACTGGCCGGGAAAAACACCGGCAGACCGCAGGCCTTGAAGATGTGGTCGCTCTGGTGCGCGGCGGTGGAGCTTTTGGCCACGTGGTCGTCACCAGCCACGGCAATCACTCCACCCCAAGGTGTGGTGCCCGCCATGTTGGCGTGCTTGAATACGTCAGAACAGCGGTCCACGCCCGGTCCTTTGCCGTACCAGATGCCAAAGACACCATCGAAACGGTTGCTGCCCTGCGGGGCAAAACCCAGTTGCTGCGTACCCCACAGTGCAGTGGCACCCAGTTCTTCGTTCACACCGGGCTGGAAGACGATGTTCTGCGCGGCCAGGTGCTTTTTGGCTTTCCACAAGGCTTGGTCATAACCACCCAGCGGCGAGCCCCGATAGCCACTGATGAAGCCCGCTGTGTTCTTGCCCTGCAGGGCGTCGCGCTGGCGTTGCAACATGGGCAGCTTCACCAAGGCCTGCACCCCGCTCATGAAGGCTCGGCCATGGTCAAGCGCATATTTGTCGTCCAAGCTGATGGCATTCAGCGCCTGACGGACGTGTTCGGGCAGAGGGGCATTCATGGGGTGTCTCCTGGTTGGGGCCAGCGGGTAGGCTGGCGCGCTTGTCAGTGACGGGCAGGATCGCCGCCCGCCACTGTGTTTTTGATCTGATCCAAAGTGTAGGCGTTCACCCGTGGAATGTCTTTGCTTTCTCACCCCATAAATCCGACAATCAAGAATCATCCTTTCTTAAAAATACATATTTTGAAAACACTTGATAAGTTTGATCTGGCCATCTTGTAACACCTGCAAACCGATGGCCGCTTGACCAACACCGAACTGGCGCAGCGCGTGGGGCTGTCGGCCGCGCCTTGCTGGCGCCGGGTGCGGGCGCTGGAGGAAGCGGGTTACATCACCGGCTACCGCGCGGTGCTGGACCGCCGCAAGATCGGTCTGGGCGTGCTGGCCTTTGTGCGGCTGGACGCGGAACGCAATACAGGCGATGCCACTCGGGCGCTGGAGCAGGCCATCCGCGCCCTGCCCGAAGTCATCGCCTGCCACTACATCAGTGGCGCCGGCACGTTCGAACTGGAGGTGGTGGCGCAAGACCTGGACAGCTTTTCGCGCTTCGCGCTGAACAGCCTGATCAACCTGCCCAACGTGAAAGATTTGCACACCAGTTTTTCACTGGGGGAGGTCAAGGCGGCCGGGGAATTGCCGTTATCACATTTACAACGCTGACCACCAAGACGCATCAACATCCGCTGTACAGTACGGGCCACCCACAGGACCCACGTTTTGCTCGCACGCCCCCTTTTGCTCAACCTGCTGACCGCATTGGCCTACGCCGGCACGGGCTGGGCGTCGCTGCAAGCCGCCATTCCACCGGATTACATTGCCATCATCTTCGTGGCCGCTGGTGTGGCGCTGGGCGCTGTGCTGGTGGGTGGGCACCGCTTGTTGCCCGGTGTGCTGCTGGGCGCGTGGCTGGTGCAGTGGCTGGCTCACCAACAGTCCGGCCTGAGCAGCTGGACCTGGGCCATGTTCATCACACCGCTGAGCGCCACCGCCATGGCCTGGGTCACGGCACGCGCCATCCGGCACTGGGTCGGCTACCCATCCGCGCTCGACGAGCCGAAGCAAGCGGTGCTGATGTTCTTTGCCATCATCCCGGCGTGCACCGTCATCAACGCCAGCGTGTCCATTCCGGTGCTGGTGATGAGTGGGGTGATTCCCGCCAGCGACGCCTGGTTCAGTTGGTGGACCTGGTGGCTGGCCGACACGCTGGGCGCGGTGCTGTTCACCCCCTTGGTGCTGGTGTTCTTTGGCGCGCCGGCCGACGTGTGGCGCCCGCGCCTGCGCACCGTGGCCCTGCCCATGCTGGTGGCGATGCTGCTGGTGGCTGGCATGCTGCACCTGCTCAACGCCAACCAGCAGCGCAGCGTGGATGTGCAGTTCTCCAAAGCCGGAGAAGACCTGGCGCTGCGCTTGCAGCGGCGCTTTGACGCCCAGATCGACAGCGTGGAAGCCATCGCCAAGCTGATGGAAATGTCCACCCGCATGGACCAGGCCGCCTACGAAGCCGCCACCGCGCTGTGGCTGCAGCGCTACCCCGGCACCCAAAACTTCGGCTGGAGCCCGGCGGTGACGCAAGCGCAGCGCCCCGCTTACGAACAGATCTCCCCTGGCCGGCCCATCCTGGGTCGCACCCCGCAAGGGCAGACCCTGCCCGCGCCCCTGGCCGAGCAGTACCTCCCCATCACCTGGGTGGTGCCGCTGGCCAGCAACCGCGCGGTGCTGGGGCTGGACGTGAGCGTGCTGCCCACCACCGCTGCGGCGGTGAAAGCGACCCTGGGCAGCAGAAGGCCCGAGGTCACCGAAGGCTTTCGGCTGGTGCAAGAGTCGGGCGAACAACGCGCGGTGGTGGTGTACCAGGCCGTGCTCAACCCAGACCGGGAGCTCAAAGGCGTGGTCTCGGCGGTGTTCCGCATGGACGACGTGATGCAGACCGTACTGCAGTCCTTCCAGCAAGGCCCCTTCAGCCTGTGCCTGGTGGACAACTGGGCCGGCGCCGACAACCGCCGACTGTACGGCGCGGCATCCTGCAATCAAAACTCAGCTTCGCCAGGCATGGTCGATCGCTGGACCCAGGGCTGGCCGCTGCGTTTTGCCGGCCGCGACTGGACGCTGTACGTGCAGGCCGGCGACGATTACTGGGCCAGCGGCATGTCACAAGGGGCCTGGATCAGCTCGGCCGTGGGCCTGATCGCTGTTTCCATGCTGGGCACTTTCCTGATCGTGATCACCGGCCAGGGGCGGCGCACCGCCCAATTGGTGGAAGAACGCACCCGCGAACTCGCCCGCACCAACGCCAGCCTGGTGCAGATGGCCCATTTTGACGCGCTGACCGGCCTGGCCAACCGCGCGTTCTGGACCGAACAGGCGGAGGCCACCCTGGCCGCCGCGCGCGAGAACGGCAAATGGGTGGCTGTGTTGTTCCTGGACTTGGACCGCTTCAAGCACGTCAACGACAGCCTGGGCCACAGCCAGGGCGACCAGTTGCTGGTCACCGTGAGCGCACGCATCCAGGCGTGCCTGCGCGCCCGCGACGTGCTGGCCCGCGTCGGCGGCGACGAATTCGTGGCGCTGCTGCCCTGGGTGCGCGACCGCGACGGCGCCGCCACGGTGGCACGAAAGGTGGCGCGGGCCCTGTCCGAGCCCATCGTGCTCGACCGGATGCAAGTCACCGTCACCGCCAGCGTGGGGGTGGCCATCTACCCCGACCATGGCGAAACGGTGGATGCCCTCCTGCGCCACGCCGACACCGCCATGTACGCGGCCAAAGCGGCAGGCCGCAACCACTGGCGGTTTTTCGAGCCATCGATGCACGAACACGTGTCGCGCCGGCTCACCCTGGAGTCCGGCCTGCGGGTGGCACTGGAAACCCAGTCCGGTGAGTTGAGCGTTGCCTATCAACCGCAGGTGTGCGCCCGCACCGGGCAGGTGCTGGGACTCGAAGCGCTGCTGCGCTGGCACCACCCCACCCTGGGCCCGATTTCGCCGCAGGAATTCGTGCCGGTGGCTGAAGAGTCTGGGGTGATTGAAGCGCTGGGCCAGTGGGTTCTGACCTCGGTGTGCCAGCAAATCCAGGCCTGGGCCGACGGCCCGATGTCTCCGCACTTCGCGGGGGTCACGGTGTCGGTGAACGTGTCGGCGCTGGAATTCAACCGTCCCCATTTCATCCACCACCTGGAACACGCGCTGTCGCACATGCAACAGCCGGCTCGGCGGCTGGAGCTGGAAATCACCGAAAGCCTGCTGGTGCATGCCAGCGCCGAAATCACCCAGCGCATGGACCAGATCACCGACATGGGTATCAGCCTGAGCCTGGACGATTTCGGCACCGGCTATTCCAGCTTGGGTTACCTGAAGCGGCTGCCCTTGAGCAAGCTCAAAATCGACCGCTCCTTCGTCAAAGACGTGCCCGGCGACGCGGAAGACGAGGCCATCGTGCGCGCCACCTTGTCGATGGCGCACGACCTGGGCCTGCAAGTGATCGCTGAGGGGGTAGAAACCGCCGCCCAGCGCGACTTCCTGTCGCGCCACGGCTGCGCGGCATTCCAGGGCTGGTTCTACGCCCGCGCCATGTCGCCCGAGGCGCTGTGCGCCTGGCTGCTCAACCGAGGTGGTGACTGAAAAACGCCAGCGTGCGTTGGCGAGCCAATTCGGCCGAAGGCCCGTGGAAGGCGCCGCGCTGGTCGCAGTTGAAACCGTGGTGCGCCAGGTAGGTGTGCACTTCCACCGAGGGGTGCTGCTGGCGGAACGCGGCCACGCCCTCCATCGGAATCCAGTGGTCTTCCTCGGCAAAATGGGCCAACACCGGGCAATGCGGGGTTCGGGCCACCTCGGCCTCGGTGGTCATGCCGC
>CAZGDZ010000194.1:0-4961 GCA_964524855.1 uncultured Macromonas sp. | reverse complement strand
GGGCAGCCCGAGGGCTGCCAGGGCCTGGAGGTTGGGCAGGGCCGGTGGCCCTACCAGCACGATTTGGCCGGTGTGGGCGATGGTGCGCAAGGCGGGCAGCCACAGCCGCCACTCTGGCCATTGCCCGACAGGCAGCAGCAATTCGGTCAAGGCACCAGGGGGCCAGCCACCACCGGGCAGGGCTGCGTCCAGCGCCGTGTGCCCGGTGGAGATGCCGGGCACCGCATCGCGGATCAGTTGGTCGGCGGGCCATACCCCGGCGGGCGGCCCTTCGGGCCACGGGTGGGCGGTGGATCGGAAAGCATGAGACATACCAATACTGTACAAAAAAACAGTATTGCAGTCACTACACTTCAGGTTTTGTTTTTTACGCGATGGTGCAGTGGCGATGGATGTTTGGACGTGGGCCTTGGTGGTGGGTGTGGGTTGGTGGGCGCTGAAGCGGCACGAGGAACGCCGCCGTATGGCGTTGCTGGGAAGCCACCTGCAGCCCTACCGCATCGAAAAGCTGATGGAACAGCTCACCCAGGGCTACGCGCGTGCGCTGGGGGAAGACGATGCCGAGCGCCGCCAGTCCATTTGGACCGTGCTGGACGGCCCCGCCCAGGAGTTGGCCCAGCAGTTTGAGCGCTTTGCCGCCGATGTGGCCCGACTGCCCGCCGAACAGGTGCGGGTGTGTCGCTGGGCCTGGCCCTGGATCGACCGCTGGTGGCCAGCCAGCACGATCGACTTGCGAGCCCTGTTCCAAGTGCATAACCAAGGCTTGCAAACCATGGTGGCTAATACCGAGCAACGCAGCCCCAAAGCCCGAGCCCATATGCTGCTGGCCGAAATGCTGTTGATGCAGCACACCTGCCATTGGTTCTGCAAGTCGCGCACGGTGGCTTCGGCCCGCTTGCTGGCGCGCCACAAAACCGCTCACCAGCAGGTGCTGGAGGCGGTGTCTCCCGCCACCCGCCAAGCTTACGAACGCCTGCTGCAAAGTTGACCTTGCCGCCCGCGGGAAGCGGCTGAAACCGTGGACAATACGGGGCAGCCCCGATGGTGAAATCGGTAGACACAGCGGACTTAAAATCCGCCGCTTGCTTCATAGGCAGCGTGCCGGTTCGACCCCGGCTCGGGGCACCACACCGGCCTTTTGCGGCGGCAAGACTTACAATCGCATCCTGTCAGGAAGGGCAGGTCCGCGCCTTCAGGCGCTGCAACGCGAGCAAGATCATGAGCCACCAACACCCGCCTTTTGAGATCCATGTCCATGGCGACATCCGCTTGCGCGACGATGTGGACTACAACCAGATCCAGGAAGCGCTCAAACCCCTGTGGAAGTATGCTGGGGCCCGTTCGCTGATCGACGCTGCCGCCAGCCACTACGAGGACGAGCCGGGTATCCGCTTCGACCCCAAGGAACACCTGCTGCAACTGTGCTGGACCGTCGAGGGCGACGAGGACTTCCGCCTGGCGGTGGAAGAGGCCTGCATGGGTCTGAACGACATTGCGGCCACCGGAGCCCCCATTGAGGTGTCCTTCTACGACCTGGAGTTCGACGAGGAAGAAGAGGGCGACCCGGACGAGGAAGCCCGCGACGATTTTCTGATGTGCTTCGTGGGCCCGACGCCGGCGGCCATCATGCAGGTGCAGCGCGACATGCTGGTGCAGGATGTGGTGCACCTAATGGAGCGCCACTTTGACGCATCCGAGCTGGGCGAGGTGGTCGCTGCGGTGGACAAGTTGTTCACCGACCGTTTTGATGCGCTGGTCAACTCCATGCAGTTGGGCAAGCCGCCGCGTGGTGCCGGCCCCTCCGGCGGCCATGGCGGTCCGCGCAAGCCGCGCCATTTGCACTGAGTGCAGGGCGGCAATCGGCCGCCCTACGGTGTAGGCTCAGTGGTTTATCTGCGCAGCTTGGCCAGTTCTTGCATCACTTCCCTGGCGGTTTCTTCGCCCACATTGGCGATGTACTTATCAATCACAGGTTTCATCTTGTCGCGTAACTTGGCGACTTCCGCAGGCGAGAACTGAGTCACCGTCATTCCGTTTTTCTTGAGCAGTTCGAGGTTGGTGGCTACAGCGGAGCGGGCTGCTTCGCGTTGGACCAGGGTCGCTTCGTTGGCGGCGTCGTCCAGGATCTTGCGGTCTGCCACAGACAGAGAGTCCCACACCCTCTTGCTGAAGATGACGGATTGTGGGTTGTACTGGTGATTGGTCAGGGCCACGTGTTTCTGGACTTCCCAAAACTTGTTGGCCGCGATCACCGACACCGGGTTTTCCTGACCGTCAATCGCTTTTTGTTCCAGTCCTGCATACACCTCGGGGAATGGCATGGGTGTGGGGTTGGCGCCCAGTGCCTTCACCCAGTCCACGTTGATGGGGCTGGGGATCACGCGGAGCTTCAGCCCTTCAATGTCCTCCACCTTGTTCAACGGACGGCGGCTGTTGGTGATTTGGCGATACCCCAGTTCCCAGTAAGCAAGGCCAATGACGCCTTTGCTTTCGAGTTGAGCATGCATTTTTTTCCCGATGGGTCCATCGACAATCGCATCCGACTCTTTTTCGTTGGAGAACAGGAACGGGAAGTCGAAAATGGCCAGTTCCTTGACTTCACTGGCCAGTATCCCGCTGTTCATCACCGCCATCTCAATGGTTCCGGCCTTGACCGATGTGACCACAGCCTGGTCGCCGCCCAGTGATCCATTGAGGAACAGGTTGACTTTCATCCTGCCCCCCGATTTGGTCGCCACGGTGTCCGCGAATTTTTTCATGCCTGCCACGGCAGGATGGCCTTCGGGGCCATTGAGGGCGAACTTGAACGTGCGTTCCTGCGCATGGGCCATGCCAAGGGCTGCCATGGCGACAGTGGCGAGCACGGTTTTGATGAAAATGCGTTTCATGGGTTTGTCTCCGAACTTAACTGGGACGCCTGGGTCAGGACCCGTCGCGAGGGCGTACCCAGGTCACCGCGACGGCAAAGGATCAGGGGCTGCCGGCCCATCAGGCCAGTGGCACCACCAGCTTGTCGATCACTGAGGCGGTCGCCGGGCGCACGCCCCGCCACCACGCGAATGCCTCGGCAGCCTGCTCCGCCAGCATGCCCACGCCGTCGGCCATGCCTTGCACACCAGCGCTGCGCGCCAGGCGAAGAAATGGCGTCAGGCCTTTGCCATAAGTCAGTTCATAGGCCATGGCGGTCTGCTTGAACACGGTGGCTGGCAAGGGCGGAAGTTCGCCTCGCAGGCTGGCCGACGTTGCGTTGAACACCATGTCAAAGTCTTGCCCTTGCAGGTCCTCGTAGCCACAGCCAATGACGTTGCCGTGCTCGGCGCCGATGCGTGCCAGTTCATGGGCTTTGTCAACGGTGCGGTTGGCAATCACCAGCTTGGCCGGTTGCTCTGCCAGGAAGGGCAGAAGCGCCCCTCTTGCCGCGCCGCCAGCCCCCAGCATCAGAATGCGCTTGCCACGCATGGGCTCGTGAAGGTTGTGAACCACGTCTCGAACCAGGCCCACGCCATCGAAGTTTTCGGCCCAGACGCGGCCGTTTTCGAACTTGAGTGCATTGGCAGCGCCGGCCAGTTTTGCCCGTTCTGAACGCTCGCTGGCGTAGGCATAGGCATCGATCTTGAATGGCGCGGTGACGTTCATGCCTTTGCCGCCTATGGATTGAAAGGCCTGCGCTGCCTCCACAAACCTGCCCAAGGGTCCTTCAATGGCTGTGTACTCGATGTCCTGCCCGGTTTCCTGAGCGAAGGTGGTGTGGATCAGCGGGGATTTGCTGTGCCCAATCGGGTTGCCGATGACGGCGTAACGGTCGGTCATGAAGGTGTCTCCGGGTTACTTTGAGAACAGCACGCCCTCGGTTTGCAAGGTTGCGATGTCCTGGTCGCTGTACCCCAGGCTGTGCGCTATCTGGGCGTTGTGTTGGCCCAGGTCGGGGGCAACCTGGTGCATGGGTGCCGTGGTGTCGCAGTCTGAGAAGCGAAACGGCAGGTTGGGCAAACGCAGCCTTCCGTAGCGCGGGTGCTGCTGTTCCAGAATCATCCCTCGGGCCTGGATTTGCGGGTCGTTGATCACTTCGTCAATGCGCTGCACCTTGGCGCAAGGCACGTCCACGCTGTCGAGCAGGCCCAGGATGCTGGCCACCTGGCGCGCGGCAACCCAGGCCTTGACGGCCGCCAGAATTTCCACCCGGTGTGCGTTGCGGCCGTTGAGCGAATGAAAGCGCGCATCAGCGCCGAAACCGGCGGGGCCGCCGTTCTGTTCCAGCAGCGTGGCAAAGCGTTGCCAGGCATCGTCCACCTGCGCTGCAATCACCAAGTCACCGTCCTGCGCGCGGAACACGCCGTACAGGGTGGAAGTGGGCATATCGTGCCCCGTTTGCTGGGGCAGCACGGTGCCGCCCGAAAGGGTGTAGCACTGCACCGCGTACTCGTGCATGGACACCAGCGTGTCGTACAGCGCCATGTCGATGTGCTGACCCTTGCCGGAGTTGACGCGGCCTAGCAAGGCAGCGTTGATGGCCGCCACCGCGTGAATGCCGGTGTACATGTCGCCCAGCGAAATACGCAGCAGCGGGGGCGCTTCGCCCGGCGTGCCCACCATCTGCATGATCCCGCTTTTGGCTTCAGCGATGAGGCCGAAGCCCGCGCGGTGCGAGTCTGGCCCGGTGTGGCCGTAGGCCGAGATGGAGCAATAGACCAGCTTGGGGTTGCGGGCCGACAGTTCGGCGTAGCCCAGGCCCAGCTTGTCCAGGGCGCCGGGCCGGTAGTTTTCAATGAACACGTCGGCGCTGTCGCACAGCTGCTGCATGAAGGCTTTGCCGCGAGGGTCCTTCATGTTCACGCTCACGCCCTGCTTGCCCATGTTGAGCTGCAGGAAGTAACCGCTTTGCTGGTCGTCGATGATGTGGGCGTGCTGGCGCCCGGCATCGCCGCCACCCGGGCGTTCCACCTTGATGACTTCGGCGCCCA
>CAZGDZ010000193.1:0-4980 GCA_964524855.1 uncultured Macromonas sp. | reverse complement strand
ATTGCGATGTAGTCGCGGAACTTGCCCGGCAGTGGCTTGTAAAGCTGGTGCAAGATGCCCAGCGCCTGGTAGCAGTCCAGCAATTCGGGCAGGATGATGCGGAAGCCGTAAATATCCGTCACTTGCGCGAACGACAGGTGCTTCAGGTCCATCTTGCGGTAGATGGAATACAGGGTTTTTTCCCGCCCCACGATCCGCACGTCCAGGCCATGCTTCTGGAACACAGACTCGATCTCGCCTTCCACCCGGGCGATCAGGTCACGGCGGCGGCCGCGCGATTTTTCCAATGCCTTGTTCAGCGTTTCATAGCGCCAGGGGTAGAGGTGCTTGAACGCGAGGTCCTGCAGTTCGCGGTAGTTGTTGTTCAGACCCAGCCGGTGGGCAATTGGCGCGTAGATTTCCAGCGTTTCGCTGCTGATGCGGCCCCACTTGCTGCGCGGCATGTCGCCCATGGTGCGCATGTTGTGGGTGCGGTCGGCCAGTTTGATGAGGATGACGCGCACGTCGCGCGCCATGGCCAGCAACATCTTGCGGAACGACTCGGCCTGGTTCTGTTCGCGGCTGTCGAACTCCAGTTTGTCCAGCTTGGTCAGCCCGTCCACCAGGTCCGCGATTTGCAGGCCAAAGCGCTCGGCCATGTCAGTTTTGGAGACGCCGCAATCTTCCAGCACATCGTGCATCAGCGCGGCACACAGGGCCTGCGTGTCCAGCTTCCATTCGGTGCACTGCTGCGCCACCGCGATTGGGTGGGTGATGTACGGGTCACCGTTCTTGCGCATCTGGCCCAGGTGGGCCTCGTCGGCAAACCGGTAGGCTTGGCGCACCAGTTCCACCTCCGTTGCGCTCAAATAGTCCAGCCGTGCTTCCAAAGCGGCAAAGCTGGCCGCAGCCGCGCTGGCGGCCGCTTGCGCGGGGCTGAGGGCGGGGGACGAGATCACGGCAACGCTCATCCTCTTACTTTAGCCTGACTCGGGCAGGTTTGCGCCGAAAGGGGGTGCAATCCTGTCGATCGCGTCGATAAAAAACACAAAAGCACCGCAGGACGGTGCTTGATGTGTTTGAGAAGCGGCAAGAGCGCTTTAGATTGGAACCTTTTTCAGCATTTCCAAGCCCACCTTGCCTTCTGCGATCTCTCGCAGAGCGGTCACGCCGGGCTTGTTGCGCGTCTCAATCTTGGGGGTGTGACCCTGGTTCAACATGCGTGCGCGGTAGGTCGCGGCCAACACGAGCTGGAAGCGGTTCGGGATCTTTTCCAGGCAATCTTCAACAGTGATGCGGGCCATCGGGGAACTCCAGTCGGGGCGGGATGCTTACGGGATTTGCAGAGCGCGGAAAGTGTCGGCGCGCGCACGGCGTTGGGCTGACACTTTGAGGCGCTGGGCGTGCGCAATGGCTTTGAGGTCGAACAGCGCACGCTCGAACATCTCGTTGATTATAACGAAGTCGAACTGCGCCACGTGGGCCACTTCTTGCGCGGCATTGCGCATGCGCAGCTCGATCACTTCTTCGCTGTCCTCGGCGCGCCGCATCAGGCGGGCGCGCAACTCGGGCCAGCTTGGCGGCAGGATGAAGATCAGCACCGCGTTCGGGAATTTTTGCTTGATCTGGATCGCGCCTTGGTAATCGATTTCGAGCACGATGTCGGCACCGGCGGCGATTTTGTCTTCAATCGCCTTGCGCGAGGTGCCGTAGCGGTTGCCGTGCACTTTGGCCCATTCGACGAAACCATCGGCCACGACCATGCGGTCGAACTCTTCGTTGCTGACGAAATAGTATTCGCGGCCGTGCACTTCCTGCCCGCGCGGCGGGCGGGTGGTGTGCGACACCGAGAGCTCCATGCGCGAATCCACTTCCAGCAAGGCTTTGACCAGGCTGGATTTGCCCGTGCCACTGGGGGCCGCGACGACGTAGAGGTTTCCGGGGTAATCCATGGTCATTCGAGGTTTTGAACCTGTTCGCGCATCTGCTCGATCAGCACTTTCATGTCGACCGAAATGCGGGTGAGTTCCAGGCTGGACGATTTGCTGCCCAGGGTGTTGGCTTCGCGGTGCAGTTCCTGGATGGTGAAATCCAGGCGCTTGCCCACGTCGCCGCCTTTGCGCAGCAGCTGGGCAATCTCGTCCAGGTGCGATTGCAGCCGGGTGATTTCCTCGGCCACGTCGATGCGGATGGCGAAGGCAGTGGCTTCGGTCAGGGCGCGTTCTTGCACTGCTTGGGCGGCGGCGTCGGCCTGGGCGGCGCCCAGGGCGTCGTTCCAGCGTTCCAGGAAGCGCAGCCGTTGCTGTTCCACCAGGGTGGGCACCATGGGCTGGGCCTGCAAGGCCAGGACGCGCAATTGCTCCACCCGGTCCAGCAGCATGGTGGTCAGTCGGGCGCCTTCGCGTTCGCGGGAGGCGGTGAAGTCGTCCAGCAGTTGTTGCGCCAAGGCTTGCACCGTGTCGGTCAGGCCGGTGGGGGTGGGGCTGCTGCGCGCCAGCGTGTGCATGGCTTCGGCCACCGTCAGTTCGCGGGCCGAGGGCAGCCAAGCGCGAATCTGGTCTTGCACGCCAATCAGGCGTTGCAGCTCGGCCACCGATGGCGCGCGCAGCGTGTTGTCTTGGCGGCCTTCGATCCAGCCCCGAACCTCGACCTTGCCTCGCTTCAGGCGGGTGCCAATGAGTTCGCGCAGGGCGGGTTCGGCCGTGCGCAATTCGTCCGAGAGCCGAAACCCTAGGTCGAGGAAGCGGCTGTTGACCGATCGGATTTCCATGCCGATGGCCGGCGCGGTGCCCGGTGCGGCCTCGGACACGGTGCTGTGTCCGCTGGCGTAGCCGGTCATGCTGTAAACTGGCATTCAGTGCTTTCAGTGAGTGCAACGTTGTTGGGGTTGCAGATCCTCTGATTATGTCAAAGACCAAGCCAGCCCCATTGCCGCCAGACACCCTCATCGGTGGCTACCGTGTCATCCGCCTCCTTGCCGCAGGCGGGTTCGGTTTGGTGTACCTGGCCATTGACAGCAGCGGCCAGCGGGTCGCCCTCAAAGAATACTTGCCATCGGCGTTGGCCGTGCGTTCGCCCGGCGAACTGCTGCCGGTGGTGCCGCCCGAAAAGCTGTCGCTTTACCGGTTGGGCCTCAAAAGTTTCTTTGAAGAAGGGCGCGCGCTGGCGCAAATCTCCCACCCCTCGGTGGTGAGTGTGCTCAACTTCTTCCGCGAGAACGAGACCGTCTACATGGTGATGAACTACCTGGAGGGCGCGTCCCTGCAGGATTTCATCGTCACCGCGCGTGGCCAGAAGAAAAAGAAGGTGCTGCGCGAGGCCACCATCCGTTCGCTCTTTGACGAGGTGCTGCGTGGCCTGCGCATCGTGCATCAGCACAAGATGCTGCATCTCGACATCAAGCCTGCCAACATTTTCGTGACCGACGACAACAAGGCGGTGTTGATCGACTTTGGTGCTGCGCGCGAGGTGCTCAACACCGAGGGCAACTTCGTGCGGCCCATGTACACCCCCGGTTTTGCCGCGCCCGAGATGTACAAGCGCAACACCGGCATGGGCCCGTGGACCGACATTTACGCCGTGGGCGCCTGCATGTACTCCTGCATGCAGGGTTACCCGCCGCACGATGCGCCCCAGCGGCTCGACAAAGACCGGCTGGCCCTGACCCTGGCGCGCTTGCGCGGCGTGTATTCCGACAACCTGATCGAGGTGGTGCAGTGGTGCATGGCGCTGGACCCCTTGACGCGCCCGCAATCGGTGTTTGCGCTGCAAAAAGAACTCAGCCGCGAAGACGAGCCCCAGTTTTCATCGCCCGGCCTGCTGGACAAGGTGCGCTTGCGCCTGGGTGGGCTGGTCGGCGCCAAGGCCACCGTGCCGGCTTCCAGCTCCGAGCGTTCCAGCTTCCTTGAGCCATGAAGTTCGCGGTTTACCAGGTCAGCCGCAAGGGCGGGCGATCCATCAATGAAGACCGCCTGGGCTACACCTACACCCGCGAGGCGGTGCTGCTGGTGCTGGCCGATGGCATGGGAGGCCATCCGGAGGGGGAAAAGGCGGCCGAGATCGCGGTGCAGGCTTTTATCCACGCGTTCCGCGCCCAGGCGCAACCCACCTTGCCCGAC
This sequence comes from uncultured Macromonas sp., assembly GCA_964524855.1. Lineage (GTDB taxonomy): Bacteria > Pseudomonadota > Gammaproteobacteria > Burkholderiales > Burkholderiaceae_C > CAZGDZ01. The sequence goes on along the minus strand of CAZGDZ010000193.1, from coordinate 883 downwards.
CCGCCGGCGTTTCTGGAGGCCACCGTGCTGGCCGCCAGCCAGTCCATCGTGGACTATGCCCGGTCGCAGCAGATGGAGGACAACCCCCGCACCACGCTGGTGGCGGTGGTGGTGCAAGAGGGTGAAGTCACAGCGCTGCATTCTGGCGATTCGCGCTTGTACTGGGCCCGCCAGGGGCGGTTGGTACAACGCACCCGCGACCACACCTACCACGACAAACCCGAGCTGTTCCGCCACCTGACCACCGAAGTCAACCGCAGCGTGTTGTTCACCTGCCTGGGTTCAGACAGTCCGCCCCTTTACGACGTGCTGGGCCCCACGCCCTTGCACCAAGGCGATCGCTTGCTGTTGTGTTCCGATGGCTTGTGGTCGGTCATGCAGGACGACGACGTGGCGGCTGGCCTGCACGGCATTCCCTTGCAGGACGCCGTGTCACAATTGGCCGATGAGGCGCTCCGCAAAGGCGGTCGCCATGGCGACAACGTGTCTTTGTTGGGGCTGGAATGGGAGACCGAAGACAACTTCGAGTCCACCCAGGTGATCCTGCCGCAAGCCCTGTTGGGCGAAGCCTTCGTCTCCACCCCCAACGACAGCGCCGATGCGACGGCTGACGACCTGGCCGAATTTGACGACGCCGCCATCGAGCGGTCCATCGCCGAAATCAACGAAGCCATACGCCGCACCGCGTTGCGCAAACCTTCATGAACCAGGAGCACACCTTTGGATTTCCAACGTCACGACGGGCGCCGTCCCAACCAATTGCGCCCGGTGCGCATCACCCGCCAGTTCACCATGCACGCCGAGGGCTCGGTGTTGGTCGAGTTTGGCAACACCCAGGTGCTGTGCACCGCTTCGGTGGAGGAGCGAGTGCCGCCCCACCAAA
>CAZGDZ010000192.1:0-4990 GCA_964524855.1 uncultured Macromonas sp. | reverse complement strand
GTCCACGGCGGGCGTTGCTGCGGTGGCGGCCAGGTCGTCAAACCGGGTGGTGGCGCGGCCTTCCAGGCTGCCGCCCACCAGCACCACTTCCATGTTTGCGCCCACCGCGGCCTGGATGGCCTTGGCGTAGCGCGCGTCCTGCGCGAACACCAGACCCGGCGTGACGGTGCGCAGCACGTGCTTGAGCTTGTCGTAGTCGGTGCTGACCAGGGAGTAGGGTGGCGAGGTGGGCACGTGGGGCACACCCGCCACCAGGCAACCCAGGGCCAGCAAGGCGTGTTCCAGGCTGTTTTCGCTCAGGATGACGACGGGCCGCTCGGCGTTGAGGCCCCGGTCGATCAGGCCTTGCGCGATCTGGCGCGCGGTCGCCCACGCCTGGGCGTAGGTGATGTGCCGCCATTCGCCCAGCGCGGGTTTGCCGTCCGCGCCGGTGGTGCGCTCGCGCTGCGCCATCCAGGTTTGCTGGGGCTTGTGTGTTGCCCAGTGGCGCAGCCGGTCGGTCAGGCGGTCGGGGTAGGCTTGCAGGGCCTGGTCGGCCTTGAGGTAGTGCGTCCCGGAAGGGCCGTCGCGCAGGGTGACGCGGGTCACGCCGAAGGTCAGCGGGCGGAACGTGGCGGGGGTGATCAGGGTGGACTGCCTCTGCGGGGTGGTGGCGGTTCAGCCCTTTTGCACTTTGGCAGCCTTGCCTTCCAGGAAGGCGCGCACGCGGGCCTTGGCTTCGGGTGCGGCCTGGGCGATGGAAGAAATCAGCGCTTCGGTGAAGAAGCCATGGTCGCTGGGCTGCTCGGCAATGCGGGGCAGGGCGTGCATCAGCGCAAAGTTGGTCAGCGGGGCGTTGGTGGCGATGCGGGTGGCCAGCTCCACCGCCTTGTCCAACGCGGTGCCGGTGGGCACCACGTACTGCGACAGGCCGATGCGTTCGCCGTCCACCGCGTTGTAGACGCGGCCGGTCAGCATCATGTCGGTCATGCGGGCGGCGCCAATCAGCTTGGGCACGCGCACCGAGCCGCCACCGCCCACGAAAATGCCGCGCGTGCCTTCGGGCAGGGCGTAGAAGGTGGACTCGTCGGCCACGCGGATGTGGCAGGCGCTGGCCAGTTCCAGCCCACCGCCGACCACCGCGCCGTGCAAGGCGGCCACCACCGGCACGTTGCCTTTTTCCACGCAGTCCAGCGCCTGGTGCCACATGCGCGAGTGGAAGATGCCTTCGCCCGCGTCGCGTTCCTGCAGTTCCGACAGGTCCAGCCCGGCGCAGAAGTGATCGCCTTCGCCGTGGATGACGGCGGCCCGCGCGTTGGCCGGCAGGTTCTGGAAGGTGTCGCGCAACGCCAGGATCAGGCCGTCGCTCAGCGCGTTGCGTTTGACCGGGCGGCACAGGCGGACGATGGCAACGTCACCGCGCATCTCGAGCTGGATGGCGTCTTTGGCGGCTGGGGCGTGGGTGGTGTTCATGGCGGACAATCTCGTTGTGCTGTAAAGTTATAAATAATAACTAAATGCGACTGGGTTGTGTGTTGTGACGGTGTTGGGGTTTTCCCGAGTTTGGCCCGGTTTTCCATACAGTTGTGTATGTTGGTGGGTTGGAAGTTTATGAACAATCATGCATTCGCACACTGGGGTAAGTACCAATGAGCACAATAGTGCTTAAATTTGAGGTGGGCTTGGACAAACGCCAGGGCTATCATGCGAAATTGATGAACCCCACTTCAACCGCTGAATCCGACGGTGGCGCTCAGGCGCGCACCGCGCGCACGCCGCTCTCGCCGGAGGATTGGCTGCGCACGGCCGAGGACGTTCTGGTGGACAAAAGCGTGGACGGCATCCGGGTGGATGTGCTGGCCAAGACCATGCAGGTGACCCGCGGCAGCTTTTACTGGCACTTTGCCGACCGCGACGACCTGCTGGCCCGCTTGCTGGAACGCTGGCGCCAGCGCCAGACCGAGCGGGTGATTGCCGCGCACGCCCGCCAGGGCATTGCCGCCCAGGAAGTGGTGCGCGATCTGGTGTTGCTGCCTTCGCGCAGCGCGGCGGCCCAGCGTGGCGGCGCCATCGAGCTGGCCATCCGCGCCTGGGCGCGCCGCGACGAACGGGCCCGCCGCGTGGTGGACGAGGTGGACGCGCTGCGCCTGCAGTACATGGCGCAGGTGTTCGCCCAACTGGGGCTGGACACCGCCACCGCCCGCCATCGCGCTTTTTTGCTGTATGGCTACATGCAGGCCGAATCGCTGTTTTGCGTGGCGGGCGATGCCGCCGAGCAAGCGGCTCGCCGCGCCTATGTCGAACAACTGCTGGCCCCAACGGCCATCAGTTCAGCCCCCATTCAACCTTGAGGTTCACACCCATGAAACACGAAGACCTGATTGCCATCGACATCCACACCCACGCCGAGGTGAGTTGCTGGAACCCGTTTGACAACTATGGTGAGGAGTACGACCGCGCCGCCGACAAGTACTTTGGCAATGGCCGCCGCCCCACCATTGCGGAGACCGTCGCCTACTACCGGCAGATCAAGGTCGGCCTGGTGATGTTCACGGTGGACAGCGAGTCCAAGCTGGGCCGCCGGCGCATCCCGAACGAGGAAATTGCCCAGGCCGCGCGCGAGAACAGCGACATGATGATCGCCTTCGCCAGCATCGACCCGCACAAGGGCAAGATGGGGGCGCGCGAGGCCGAGCGCCTGATCCAGGAGGAAGGCATCAAGGGCTTCAAGTTCCACCCCACGGTGCAGGGCTACCATCCCTACGACAAGATGGCCTGGCCGATCTACGAGGTGATCAATGCACACAAGTTGCCAGCGATTTTCCACACGGGGCACAGCGGCATCGGTTCGGGCATGCGTTGCGGCGGCGGCCTGCGGCTGGAGTACAGCAACCCCATGCACCTCGACGATGTGGCCATCGATTTCCCCGACATGCAGATCGTGATGGCGCACCCCAGCTTCCCCTGGCAGGACGAGGCGCTGTCCGTGGCCACGCACAAGCCCAACGTGTGGATTGACCTGAGTGGCTGGAGTCCTAAGTACTTCCCCAAGCAGCTGGTGCAGTACGCCAACACTTTGCTGAAAGACCGCATCCTCTTCGGCAGCGACTACCCGCTCATCACGCCCGAGCGCTGGATGAATGACTTCGAGGTGGCGGGCTTCAAGCCCGAGGTGATGCCGGGGATCTTGAAGGGCAACGCAGTGCGGCTGCTGGGCTTGGACAAAGCGCAGGGTTGATCGGTATTCAGCGTCCGTGGAAATTCGGCGCCCGCCGTTCTGCGAACGCCCGGCGGCCTTCTGCAAAGTCTTCGCTTTGCAGCGTCATGCTTTGACGCGCCAGCAGCGTGTTCAGGTCGTACCGGCCATTGGCGATGTCTGACAGCGATTGCTTGGTGGCTTGCGCGGCCAAGGGCGCCAGTCGGGCCACATCGTTCACCAGTGCGGCCACGGTGGCGTCGAACACTTCGGCGGCCACCACCTCCAGCAGCACGCCCTGGGCCAGCAAGCTTTCGGCCGGCATGGGGCGCGCCGTCAAGAAAGCCTGGCGCGCGCCGTTGACGCCAAAGTTGGCGACGTAACGGCGCAGCCCGCTGGGGTAGTAGTGCAGGCCCAGCGCGGCCGCAGGCATGCGGAATTCCGTGCCGCGCAGGCCCACCCGCAGGTCGCAGGCCAGCGCCATGTCGGTGGCGCCGCCGTACACGCTGCCGTTGAAAGCACCCACCACGATCGGCCGCAAGGCGGCCAGCGCTTCCACGGTGTGCTCGAACAAGCGTGTGTCCTGCTGGTCGCCTTCAAAACCGCCAATGTCGTAGCCTGCGCAAAACACCGGCCGGGGTTGCCCAACGGTGTGGGCCGTCAGCACCACCACGCGGATGGAGGCGTCCGCGTTGATTTGTTCGCAGTGCCGCATCAGGGTGTGCAGGTCGTCCGGCTCCAGCCGGTTGCGCTTGTTGGGCCGGTTGATGCACAGCGTGGCCACGCCGTCGTTCAGGGTCAGCAGCGGAGGCGAGGACTGGTGAAGCTGGGTGGTCATGGCTCGGGCGTCAGGCACTTTTGGAGGACGTGGTGGGCAGGCTGTTGCGGTTGCGCGCGGCGGCTTGCAGGCTGACCTTGCGCAACCGCGAGGCGAGGTCGAGCGACATGTTGGTCAGTAGCCGCTGCACGATGCGGGGATGCTGCAGCGCCAGTTGGTTGAAGGCTTCGCGCCGCAGTACGGCCGCGCGCAGCGGGGTGTCGGCCACGACGGTGGCTGAGCGGGGAGCGCCGTCCAGGAAACCCACCTCACCCACCAGGGTACCGCTGCGCACGCCCGCCAGCCGCACCGGGGGCTGGCCGTCCAGGGGCATCACCACGCTGCCGGTGCCCTGCAGAATCAGGAGGATGCCATCGCTCGGGTCGCCCTTGCGCACCAACGCTTCGCCGGGCGCGAAGTCGGTGTAATCCATGTGCTGCATTACCAGGGCTTGCTCGTCGCTCGACAACTGCCGTAGCAGGCTGGCCGCTTCCAGCGCCGATTCCTCGTCCTGGGGCAACTCAGCGCCGTAGGTGTGGATCAGGTGGTTCTCAGCCCATTCCAGGGCTCGGTCTAGGTCGTGTGCCCAATGCGGCGCGGGCAGGTGCTGGGCCAGAATTTCGTGCACCGCTTCGTCTTGTAACTGCGTGCCGGCATGGACCACCTGCACCCCGTGCGCGCGGGCGTGGGTTTCCAGCCGCAGCACCATCTGGGCCAGGCTGGTGTCGATGTTCTTGACGCCCGACCAGTCGAGGATGGCCACTTCGGTGCCAGCGAGTTGCGAGCGCACACTGGCGTTGAGCTGTTCGGCGGACACGAAAAACTGGTTGCTGTCGAGCTCGAACACCTTGAGGCTGTCGGCATGGCGGGCCAGCAACTCCTGCTCGCCGCGCGAGCGCGCGCAGTTGGAGCTGAGTTGGCGCCCCGTCAGCACCTTTTGCACCGGCCGGCGGGTGTTGCGGTGGGCGTGCAGCAGCAGCCCCAGCATCAGGCCGACA
>CAZGDZ010000191.1:2947-4998 GCA_964524855.1 uncultured Macromonas sp. | reverse complement strand
TTGGCCCTGGGCGGGGCGCTGGGCACCATCGCGGTCATCGTGCGGCAGGAAATCGTGCTCGCGATCATGGGCGGCATCTTCGTGGTCGAGGCCCTGTCGGTCATGCTGCAGGTGACCTGGTTCAAGATCACCAAACGCCGCTACGGCGAAGGCCGGCGCCTGTTCAAGATGGCGCCGCTGCACCACCACTTCGAGAAGACCGGTTGGCGCGAAACCCAGGTGGTGGTGCGCTTCTGGATCATCACCATGTTGCTGTGCCTGATCGGCCTGTCCACCCTGAAGCTGCGATGAAAGCCGTGCCGTCCCTGTTGCAAGACCGCGAAGTGCTGGTGCTGGGCCTGGGGGCCTCGGGCCTGGCGCTGGCGCGTTGGTGCGCGCTGGCCGGCGCGCGCGTGACGGTGGCCGACACCCGCGAAACACCGCCCCACGCCGCCGTCGTGCAGGCCGAATTGCCCCAGGTGCAGCGCTTGTGTGCCCCGTTCGACGAAGCTTTGTTCCGCCGTGCGCCTTGGGCGTTGGTGTGCCGCAGCCCCGGCATTGCCCCGGCCGATATGATGGGATTGACCCAAGCCGCCCAGGCCGTGGGCGTGCCGGTGGTGGGTGAACTGGGTCTGTTTGCGCAGGCCCTGAAGGCCTTGGCGGTGCCATCCACACAGGATGACGTTGGCTACACCCCCAAAGTGCTGGCCATTACCGGCACCAACGGAAAAACCACCACCACTGCGCTGACCGCCCACTTGTTGCAGGAAGCAGGCTGGAACGTGGCCGTGGCCGGCAACATCGGTCCCACCTTGCTGGACGTGCTGCGTGACCGGTTGGCCGCCGACGACCTGCCGCAGGCCTGGGTGCTGGAGCTGTCGAGCTTCCAGCTGGACGGGGTACAAGGCTTTGAGCCGACCGCCGCGACCGTGCTCAACGTGACCCAGGACCACCTGGACTGGCATGGCGACATGATCGCCTACGCCGCCGCCAAGGCCCGGGTGTTTGGGCAGCAGGGCGTGATGGTGCTGAACCGCGATGACCCGCTGGTGATGGGTTGGCAGCCGCAGCCAACCCAGGTGCGTGACGGCAACCGGACCCGCACCGAGCCGGCCCGTGCCCACACCTGCTTCAGCGCAGGCGTGCCGAGCCGGGTGGGCGATTGGGGCCTGGAAACCGTCAACGGCATGACCTGGCTGGTCCGCGCGCAACCGCTGGATGACACCCCGGTCAAGCGCCGTGGCGCTGCCGAACCCGAGTTGTATCTGCAACGTTTGATGCCAGCCGAGGCCTTGCGCATTCGTGGCCGCCACAACGCCTGCAACGCCCTGGCCGCGTTGGCGCTGGCCACCGCTGCCGGTGCGCCGCTGGCGCCCATGCTGCACGGCCTGCGCGAATACCGTGGCGAACCGCACCGGGTGGAGCCGGTGGCGATCGTGAACGAGGTGGAGTATTTCGACGACAGCAAGGGCACCAACGTCGGTGCCACGCTGGCCGCGCTGCACGGCCTGGGCGTGGACCGTCGCTTGGTGGTGATTCTGGGCGGCGATGGCAAAGGCCAGGACTTCAGTCCGTTGGCTGAGCCAGTGGCCCGTTACGCCCGAGCCGTGGCGCTGATTGGGCGCGATGCAACTGCCATTCGCTCGGTGTTGGCCGACGCCGGCGTGCCGTTGCACGATGCGCCGGACTTGCCCGCTGCAGTGCGCTGGTGCGCCCAGCAGGCGCGTTCGGGTGATGCCGTGTTGTTGTCGCCTGCCTGCGCCAGTTTGGACATGTTCCAGAACTACGGACACCGGGCCCAGGTGTTTGTGGGCACGGTGCACGAACTGCAGAACGAGGAGGGCACGCCCACATGAGCGCCACCGGTGCCCCTCAAGGTTTGGGCCGCTTCACCCGCTGGATTGGCGGCGGTGCCCGTGCCGCCAGCGGTGCGGCGCGCGACCTCGTGGGCGAGTTGCCTATCCGGCTGACCAGCCGAGACTACGCGCGCGGCCGCACGGCCGTGGTGCGCGAACTCGGCTTTGACCAAGCCTTGATGTGGGTGGTGGTGGCCTTGCTGTGCTGGGGCCTGG
>CAZGDZ010000191.1:2007-2909 GCA_964524855.1 uncultured Macromonas sp. | reverse complement strand
CGTTGCCCGACAACCCGCGCTTCCGCAACTACGCCTCCACCCATTTCCTGCTTCGCCACGCGGTGGCCATGGCGATCGGTGCGGTGGCGGCCTTGTTGGCTTTCCAAGTACCCATGAGTCGCTGGGAAAAGTGGTCGCCCTGGTTGTTTGGTTTGGCGGTGTTGAGCTTGGTGCTGGTGTTGTTGGTGGGACGCGGCGTCAACGGTGCCCAACGCTGGATTCCGCTGGGCATCATGAACTTCCAGCCCTCCGAACTCGCCAAACTGGGGGTGCTGATGTACGCGGCCGGTTACATGGTGCGCCGCATGGAAGTGAAAGAGCGCTTCTTCCGCGCCGTCATTCCCATGGGCGTGGCGGTCACGCTGGTCGGCGTGCTGCTGCTGATGCAACCTGACATGGGCGCTTTCATCGTCATCGCCGTGATTGCGATGGGCATCTTGTTCCTGGGTGGTGTCAACGCGCGCATGTTCTTCGTCATCGCCGGGTTGCTGGCGGCGCTGTTTGCGTTGATGATTTTCAGCTCGCCATGGCGGCGCGAGCGTGTGTTTGCCTACCTGGACCCGTTCAGCGTGGACCATGCGCTGGGCAAAGGCTACCAGTTGTCGCATTCCCTGATCGCTTTTGGCCGCGGCGAGGTGTTTGGCGTGGGCTTGGGCGGCAGTGTGGAAAAACTGCACTGGTTGCCCGAGGCGCACACCGACTTTCTGCTGGCCGTCATTGGCGAGGAGTTCGGGCTGGTGGGGGTGCTGATTTTGATTGCCCTGTTCATGTGGCTGACCCGTCGCATCATGGTCATCGGCCGCCAGGCGATCGCGTTGGATCAGGTGTTTGCTGGCTTGGTGGCGCAAGGTATAGGCTTGTGGATCGGCTTCCAGGCCTTCATCAACATTGGGGTGAACCTG
>CAZGDZ010000191.1:0-1997 GCA_964524855.1 uncultured Macromonas sp. | reverse complement strand
GGAGGCCAAGGACAGCTCCGCCATCGAGAACATCGTCACCACGCACGACGAACTCTTCCGTAACGCCGCATTCCCCGAGGAGCTCAGCTCATCAGCCGCCAAGGAGGTGCTCCATTATCGGCAGGCGTTGTGGATCGGCTTCAAGGCCTTCATCAACATTGGGGTGAACCTGGGTGCGCTGCCCACCAAGGGTCTGACGCTGCCCTTCATGAGCTACGGTGGCTCGGCCATTCTGATGAACCTGGTGGCGGTGGCGGTGGTGCTGCGGATTGACCATGAAAACCGCAAACTCATGCACGGAGGCCGGGTATGAGCAAGACCCCCTGCGCGTTGGTGATGGCCGGTGGCACCGGCGGTCATATTTTTCCCGGTCTGGCCGTGGCAGAGGCCTTGCGTGCCGAGGGTTGGCGCGTGCACTGGTTGGGAGCCCCCGGCAGTATGGAAGAGCGCTTGGTGCCGCCGCGCGGTTTCGCGTTTGAACCGGTGGCCTTTGGCGGTGTGCGCGGCAAGGGCGCCCTCACGCTGGCGCTGTTGCCCCTGCGCCTGCTGCGCGCTTTCTGGCAGAGCTTGGCTGTGGTGCGCCGTGTGAAGCCCGACGTGGTGCTGGGCCTGGGCGGCTACATCACTTTCCCAGGCGGCATGATGGGGGTGTTGGCCGGCAAGCCGCTGGTGCTGCACGAACAGAATTCCGTGGCTGGCATGGCCAACAAGGTACTGGCCGGCGTGGCCGACCGGGTGTACACCGCCTACCCCAAGGCCCTGGCCAAAGGCGAGTGGATCGGCAACCCTTTGCGTGCCGAATTCCTTCAACAACCCGCGCCAGCAGATCGATTTGTGGGCCGCACTGGCCCGCTGAAGGTGCTGGTGGTGGGGGGGAGCCTGGGTGCCAAAGCGCTGAACGACACCGTGCCGCAGGCCCTGGCTTTGACCCCAGCCGAGCAACGTCCGGTGGTGACCCACCAGAGCGGCGAAAAGCAGATCGACGCGCTCAAGGCGGCGTATGCACAAGCCGGTGTCGAGGCCACGTTGACCCCCTTCATCCATGACACCGCAGCGGCGTTCGCTGAGGCCGACGTGGTGATTGCCCGCGCCGGTGCCAGCACTGTGACTGAACTGGCTGCGGTGGGCGCTGCCGCCATTTTTGTACCTTTCCCGCACGCGGTAGACGACCACCAGACCCATAACGCCCGCTTTCTGGTGGACGCCGGTGCCGCCTGGTTGGTGCCCCAGCCCGATCTGACCGCCCAAGGGCTGGCCGCCATGCTGCAAAACCTGACCCGTTCCGACCTGCAAGCACGCGCCGAACGCGCTCAAGCTCAGGCTAAAACCGAAGCCGTTCCGGCCATGGTCCAGGCTTGCCGAACCTTGGCCCAACTTCCCAACGCCTCTGCTGGAGGCCACGCATGAAACACGCGATCCGTCACATCCATTTCGTCGGCATCGGCGGCGCCGGCATGAGCGGCATCGCCGAGGTGCTGCTCAACCAGGGCTACGCCATTTCTGGCAGCGACCTGGGCGACAGCGCCACCACCCGCCGCCTGCAACAACTGGGCGCGCGCATTCACCTCGGCCACGACGCGGCCCACATCTCCGGGGCCGATTGCATCGTCACCTCCACGGCGGTGAAAGCCGACAACCCCGAGGTGGTGGCCGCCCACGCCAAACTGCTGCCGGTGGTGCCGCGCGCCATCATGCTGGCCGAGCTGATGCGCATGAAAAAGGGCATCGCCATCGCGGGCACCCACGGCAAAACCACCACCACCAGCTTGGTCGCCAGTGTGCTGGCCGCCGCCGAGTTGGACCCAACCTTCGTTATTGGGGGCAAGCTCAACAGCGCCGGTGCCAACGCCCGCCTGGGCTCGGGCGAGTACATCGTGGTCGAGGCCGACGAGTCCGACGCCTCCTTTCTGAACCTGCTGCCGGTCATGGCGGTCGTCACCAACATCGACGCCGACCACATGGACACCTACGGCCATGACTTCGGTCGGCTTAAGCAG
>CAZGDZ010000190.1:0-5037 GCA_964524855.1 uncultured Macromonas sp. | reverse complement strand
ACTTGCAACACCACACCCAGTTCTTCATTGAACAGCGCCTTCAGGGTCAGTTCCTCGCGGCGGGCACTCACCTGCGACGCCCAGTTCTTGGCGTCACCCGTGTCCATGCGGCTGTCGGAGATGCCATCGCCTTCGGTGACCAGCAGGTCCACGTTCAGGGCCACGCCCACGTGCCCGGCAAAGGCCATTTCGGCCACGGTGGCCAGTAGGCCGCCATCGCTGCGGTCGTGGTAGGCCAGGATCTTGCCCTGCGCGCGCAAGGCGTTCACGGCGTTCACCAGCGCGATCAGGTCTTGCGCGTCGTCCAGGTCGGGCACGGTGCCGCCCGGCTGGTCCAGCGTCTGCGCCAGGATGGAGCCGCCCATGCGGTTGCGGCCCTTGCCCAGATCGACCAGCACCAGCGTGGTGTCTTCTTCCTGTGCGTCCAGTTGCGGCGTCAGCGTGCCGCGCACGTCCGGCAGCGAGGCAAAGGCGCTGACAATCAGGCTCACGGGCGAGGTGACCTTCTTCTGCTCCCCGTCCACCTTCCATTGCGTGCGCATGGACAGGCTGTCCTTGCCCACGGGAATGCTCACGCCCAGCGCCGGGCACAGTTCCATGCCCACGGCCTTGACGGTGGCGTACAGCGCGGCGTCCTCGCCCGGCTCGCCGCAGGCGGCCATCCAGTTGGCGCTCAACTTCACGCGTGGCAGTTCAATGGGCGCGGCCAGCAGGTTGGTAATGGCCTCAGCCACGGCCATGCGGCCCGAAGCAGGCGCATCCAGCGCGGCCAGCGGGGTGCGCTCACCCATGCTCATGGCCTCACCGGCAAAACCGGCGTAGTCGGCCAGGGTCACGGCGCAGTCCGCCACGGGCACCTGCCAGGGGCCCACCATCTGGTCACGGTGGCTCAGGCCGCCCACGGTGCGGTCACCGATCGTCACCAAGAAGCGCTTGGACGCCACAGTGGGGTGACTCAACACGTCGATGACGGCCTTTTGCAGGTCCACGCCCGTCAGGTCCAGTTCAGCGGCCTTGCGCTCCACGGTTTTCACGTCGCGGTGCATCTTGGGCGGCTTGCCCAGCAGCACGTCCATGGGCATGTCCACGGGGCTCTCGTTGCCCTCGTCCGCCAGCACCAGCTGGCGCTGCTCGGTGGCCACGCCCACCACCGCGAAGGGGCAGCGCTCACGCTCGCAGAAGGCCTTGAACTGCTCCAGCGACTCGGGGCCAATGGCCAGCACGTAGCGTTCCTGGCTCTCGTTGGACCAGATTTCCTTCGGTGCCAGGCCAGACTCCTCCAGCGGCACGGCGCGCAAGTCAAAGCGTGCACCCCGCCCTGCATCGTTCGTGAGTTCGGGAAATGCGTTGGACAGGCCGCCCGCACCCACGTCGTGGATGGCGAGAATGGGGTTAGCCTCACCCAGCATCCAACACTGGTTGATGACCTCCTGCGCCCGGCGCTCGATCTCGGGGTTGCCGCGCTGCACGGAGTCGAAGTCCAGATCGGCCGCGTTGACGCCAGTGGCCATGGAACTGGCCGCACCGCCGCCCATGCCGATGCGCATGCCAGGCCCGCCCAACTGAATCAACAACGTGCCCGCAGGGAACTCAATCTTCTTGGTCTGCACGGCTTCAATCTGGCCCAGGCCGCCCGCGATCATGATGGGCTTGTGATACCCCCGCTGCACGGTGTCGGCATCGGTGGCCACGGTCTGTTCGTACTCGCGGAAGTAACCCAGCAGGTTGGGCCGGCCGAATTCGTTGTTGAAGGCCGCGCCACCCAGCGGGCCTTCGGTCATGATCTGCAGCGGGCTGGCAATGTGCTCAGGTTTGCCGCCCGGTTGATCGGACCAGCCGCCCCACAGCTTGGATACGGTGAAGCCCGTCATGCCCGCCTTGGGCTTGGAGCCCCGGCCAGTGGCGCCTTCGTCGCGAATCTCGCCACCCGCGCCGGTGGACGCGCCGGGGAACGGGGAAATGGCCGTGGGGTGGTTGTGCGTTTCCACCTTCATCAGCACGTGATGCTGGGCGCGCTCGGCCACGTAAGGCGTTGGCGCACCATTTTGGGCGCGGGCCACGAAGCGTTCCAGCTCGTGCCCTTCCATCACCGAGGCGTTGTCGGAATACGCCACCACCGTGTGCTGCGGGCTGGTCTGGTGGGTGTGGCGGATCATGCCGAACAGGCTCTTGGCCTGCGCCACGCCGTCGATCGTGAACTGCGCGTTGAAAATCTTGTGGCGGCAGTGTTCGCTGTTGGCCTGCGCGAACATCATCAACTCCACGTCGGTGGGGTTGCGCTTCAGGCCGTTGAACGCGTTCACCAAGTAGTCAATTTCGTCGTCAGCCAGCGCCAGGCCCCAGGCCAAGTTGGCCTTTTCCAGCGCCGCACGGCCGCCGCCCAGCACATCCACGTGCTCCATGGGGGCGGGCTCCAGCTCGGTGAACAAGCCAAACGCATCTTCGCGCTGCGCCACCGCGTTCTCGGTCATGCGGTCGTGCAGCAGGCTGGCCACCTGTTGCCATTGCGCGGCCGTCAAACTGGCTTTGCCCAGCAGGCCCGACTTCAGCGTGAGCCGGTATTCGGTGATGCGCTCCACCCGCTTGACCGCAAAGCCACAGTTGTGGGCAATGTCGGTGGCTTTGGAGGCCCAGGGCGACACAGTGCCCAGTCGCGGGGTGACCACCACCAGCGCACCATCGTTCTCGCCCTGGTACGGTTCTCCGTACGTCAGCAAGGCCTGCCAAGCTTGCAACTGCTCCGGCGTCAGAGGCGCCACCGTGGCCACCAAATGCACGTAGCGGGCCGACACGCCCACGATCTTGTCGTGGATGGCTTGCAGACGGGGCAGGAGTTGCTGCGCGCGGAAATTGCCGAGGGCGTCGCCCCCCTCGATCGGGGTGATGTGCTGGGTCACGGTGTGGCCTGAGTGGGAAAAGACCCTGAATTTTACCGGCACCTCGCCCCACCGCTTTCAGCTTTCCCGCCAAGTCAGGAAATCTGGCCAGCTAGGGTTTACCTGAGGTGCTGCACATTCATGTTATGCAGTATAGTGCATCAAACTAAGGCAGTTTAGTTCATGAGCTGCGACACCTTCAATAGAACATCCATGAAATTGATCATCCTCGTCGGCACCACCACCAACACGGCAGAAAGCGTGGCCCAGTCCATCGAACTCGATTGTGCCGATCTGGTCGATTCGATCGAAGTGCGGTTGATGGATGGACTCACCATCGACGTGTTTGACGAACCTGCGCTGTTTCTCATCTGCTCGGCCACCTACGGCAGCGGCGACGCGCCAGACAACGCACAAGGCCTGCTGGCTAGCCTGGAGACGTCCCCCAAATTCCTGGGGCATGTGCACTACGGTGTGATGTCCTTGGGCGACCAGGGCAGCTACCCCATGACCTTCGCCATGGGCGGCCGCCGGTTCGATGAAAAACTGACCGACCTGGGGGCCCGCCGTCTGGGTGAGGTCTGGACCCACGACGCCAGCGGCACCGCCGTGGCCGAGGACGACGGCATCGCTTGGGCGCGGCAATGGTTGCAATCCCATTTGCCCTCGCTTCAAACCATCTGAAATTCTTTAGAAATGAATTGTTCAGGCATCACCTAAGGGTTAGTCAGGATCACGCTGCCACCCCATCGCGCCTAGCATCACATCACTATTCAACCCAGGAGACATGTTCATGACCACCCGCCGCCTTGTCCTCACCCGCAGTGCCGCTGTCATTGGTGCTGCATCCACCGGCCTTTTGCTGCCGGAAATCGTGCGCGCCCAGTCCAACAAGGTCCGGGTCGGCTTCATGCTGCCCTATACCGGCACTTTTGCCCAGTTGGGTGTGGCGATTGAGAACGGTTTCCGTCTCGCGGTGGACGAGCAGGGTGGCAAACTGGGTGGCCGCGAGATCGAATACTTCAAGGTGGACGACGAGTCGAACCCCGCCAAGGGCATTGAAAACGCGCAGCGCCTGGTGCAGCGCGACCGGGTGGACGTGTTGGTGGGCACCGTGCACTCCGGCGTGCAGATGGGCATCCACCGCGTGGCCCGCGACACCGGCGTGCTGAACCTGATCCCCAACGCGGGCGTGCACGCCGCCACGCGCGCCCTGTGCGCCCCCAACGTGTTCCGCACCAGCTTTTCCAATTCCCAGCCCACGCTGGCCCTGGGCAAAGCCATGGTAGACCGTGGCCACAAAAAAGCGGTCTGGATCACCTGGAACTACGCTGCGGGTGACGAAGCATTCGAGGGCTTTGAGCAGAGCTACACCGCAGCGGGTGGCACCATTGTCAAAAAGCTGGGCCTGCCCTTCCCCAACGTGGAATTCCAAGCGCTGTTGACGGAAATCGCCTCCATCAAGCCGGACGCTGTGGCCTGCTTCTTTGCCGGTGGTGGCGCGGCCAAGTTCCTGCGTGACTTCCACGCGGCCGGTCTGCACAAGACCATCCAGCTCTACGGCTCCGGCTTCTTGACCGAAGGCGTGCTGGAAGCGGCCGGTGAAGCCGCCAACGGTGTGCTCACCACCATGCATTACAGCGACTCGCTCGACACCCCGCGCAACAAAAAATTCCGCCTGGAGTACGCCAAAGCCTTCAAGCTCCAGCCCGACGTTTACGCCGTTCAAGGCTACGACACCGGTTTGCTGCTGGTTCAGGGTGCCAACAAGGTCAAGGGCGACCTGTCCAACAAGAAAGAGCTGTACGCCGCCATGGAGGGAGCCGTGATCGACAGCCCGCGCGGCAAATGGACCAAGAGCAAGGCCCACAACCCGGTCCAGGACAACAAGGTCATCGGCATTGCGCAAAAGGCGGTGGAAGACCCCGCCACCGGTTGTCGCATGGGCTGATGCAGTGTCGGGGCGCTCAGGCGCCCCGCCCTCGCAGCCGAACCAGCGGCGTCAGACTGCCTTTGCGGGCAGGTCGCCGCTTTTTTATCGCCATTGCACGCCATGGATCTCGCCAATTTCCTCATCCAACTCCTCAACAGCTTGCAGTACGGCTTGTTGCTGTTCATGCTGGCTGCCGGGCTCACCCTGATCTTCGGCATCATGGGCGTG
>CAZGDZ010000189.1:0-5047 GCA_964524855.1 uncultured Macromonas sp. | reverse complement strand
GGTCCACTTGGTACAGCGTCTTGGGCGCGTCGTCGATGGTGCCAATGATCCAGATGTTGCGCTCTTTGAGCTCGTTCAAGGTGCGCGCCAGGTTGGTGACCATGAAGTAAGGCACGGTTTCGGCCGCACCGCTGGCCACCTTGGCCACCGTGGCGTTGATGCCACAGGCATGGTCCTTGGGCGCGATCACCGCATGGGCACCAGCGCCGTCGGCCACCCGCAGGCAGGCTCCCAGGTTGTGCGGGTCGGTCACACCATCGAGCACCAGCAGCAGCGGGGCCTCGGCACCACCCTGCTCCAGTTGGTCCAGCAAATCGTCCAGGCTGCGGGCCTGCTGCACCGGCTGCACCCGGGCCGCCACCCCCTGGTGACCATGACTGCCCGCCAGCTTGGCGATGCGCAAGCTGTCGGCTTCGATCAAACGAACCCCAGCTTCGCGCACGCGGTCCAGGAACTGCTTCATGCGCGCGTCGCGACGCGAGGGATCGACGTAAATCTCGATGATGGAGGCAGGCGCGGTTTTGAGTCTCACGCCAACCGCGTGAAACCCGAACAAAACTTTGGGTGAAGACATGGGGGGCGATTATCCCCCCGAAGCCGTCGCGCGTCCCGCCTCGATGGTGATGCGGCGCTCGCACCGGCTGGCAATCGTCTGATCGTGGGTGACCAACACCAGCGTGGTGCCCTGCTCCCGGTTCAGCTCGAACATCAAGGCCATGATGCGCTCGCCGGTGACGAAATCGAGGCTGCCGGTAGGCTCGTCGGCCAGCAACACCGCCGGTTGCACCACGAACGCGCGGGCCAGCGCCACCCGTTGCTGCTCGCCACCGGACAACACCTTGGGGTAGTGGCTCAAGCGCTCGCCCAAGCCCACGCGCTGCAGCATCTGTGTGGCCAGGGCGCGGGCATCGCGCCGGCCAGCCAGTTCCAGCGGCAGCATCACGTTTTCAAGCGCGGTGAGGTTGCCCAGCAACTGAAAACTCTGGAACACAAAACCCACTTTTTGCGCCCGCAAGGCCGCTCGCTGGTCTTCGCTGAGGGCAAAAATATCGACGCCATCGATGTGAACCGTTCCCGTCGTGGGGGTATCCAACCCCGCGACAATGGACAACAGCGTGCTTTTGCCCGACCCCGACGCGCCCACAATGGCCACGGTCTGGCCGCGCAGCAACTCGACATCAATGTCGCGCAAAATGTCCAAAGTACCCGTGGCATCGGCCACCGATTTGGACACGCCGCGCACAGCAATCATCACATTCGACATGAAAGGTGGGCCCTGTTGAAACGACGACACTTTAACGCGATTGCCGCGCTGGGCTGGGTGCTGGGGTCTTCCTGGGCCAGCGCGGCCAACTCAGCCAATGAGCCGGCGCTGCTGGTGGTGGGCGACTCATTGAGCGCAGAGTACGGCCTGCGGCGCGGCAGCGGTTGGGTCGCCTTGATGGAGCAGCGCTTGCAACAGCAGGGCAACGCACTGCGGGTGGTGAATGCATCGGTCAGCGGTGACACGACCTCCGGTGGGCGGTCCCGGCTGCCAGCCTTGCTGAAGCAGCATCGGCCTGCGGTCGTGATCATCGAACTGGGTGGCAACGACGCGCTGCGGGGCCTGCCGCTGGACATGACCCGCGCCAACCTGTCGGAAATGGTGAAGGCGAGCCTGGCCAGCGGCGCCCAGGTGCTGTTGCTGGGCATGGAAATGCCGCCCAACTACGGCAGCCGCTATGCCGCCGATTTCAGGCAATTGTTTGCGGACGTGGCCCGCCAGCACAAAACCGCGCTGGTGCCCTTTTTCCTCAAGGGTGTGGCCGACGGCCCCGACGCGCTGGCACTGTTCCAGGCCGACCGCATCCACCCCAACGAACAGGCACAACCCCGAATGCTGGACAATGTGTGGCCCGTACTGCGCCCCTTGCTGCCCCGCCGCTGACACTCCATGCCCCTGAACACCTTGCCCGCCGTGGCTGCCGCTGCCCGGCTGGCCGACTTTGACACCATCATTGACGCCCGAACCGAGGCCGAATTTGCGGAAGACCACCTGCCGGGTGCGATCAACTGGCCCACGCTCAACAACGAAGAGCGCATCGTCATTGGCACGATGTACAACCAGGTCAACGCCTTCGAGGCGAAAAAACGGGGGGCCGCGCTGTCGGCTCGCAACATTGCTGCGCACATTGAACGCGAAGTGCTGGACAAGCCGAAAGGCTGGAAACCCTTGGTGTATTGCTGGCGTGGCGGTAACCGCAGCGGTGCGCTCGCCACCATCCTCAGCGCCATCGGGTTTCAGGTCACGCTGATCGAAGGGGGCTACAAGGCCTGGCGCAACGCGCTGCTGGAGAGCTTTCCAGCTCAAGTGCAAGGTTTGGATTTCCGTGTGGTGTGCGGCCCCACCGGTTCTGGCAAAACCCGTTTGCTGCACGCCTTGGCGGCCCAGGGCGCCCAGATGCTGGACCTGGAAGCCCTGGCTTGCCACCGCAGTTCGGTGCTGGGCCTGGTGCCCGGACAACCCCAACCCAGCCAGAAGCACTTCGATTCGCTGGTCTGGAACGCGCTGCGCCAATTCGACCGAACACAGCCGGTCTACGTAGAAAGCGAAAGCAAAAAAGTGGGCAACCTACGGGTGCCGGACGCTCTGATGGACGCGATGCGCGCCAGCCCATGCCTGGACTTGCAACTGAACGATGAAGAACGGGTGGCCTTGTTGCTGGAGGACTACGCCTTCTTTGTGCACGATCCCGAATTTTTCTGCACCCGACTGGGGGCTTTGACCGAGTTGCGTGGCAAAGCGGTGATTGAGGCTTGGCAAGCGCAGGTCCGGGCCGGCGAATTGGCCGACGTGGTGCGCGCACTGCTGCAGACACACTACGACCCGGTCTATGCAGCGTCCATCCAGCGCAACTTTGTGCAGTACGCTCAAGCGCAACCTTGTGAGCTGAAAGACCGCTCCAGCGAGGCACTGGCCGCGCTGGCGCGCTCGATCCTGGATCAGGAGAGCGCCGTCAGCGCCTGAGCCAAGTCGGCCCGGAGGTCGTCCACCGCCTCCAGCCCGACCGCAAAACGGACCAGGCGACTGGCGTGCGGCCAACCGGGCCGCATGGCGGTGATGTCGTAGGGCACGCACAAACTCACTGGGCCTGCCCAACTGTAGCCCAGGCGGAACACTCGCAAGCGGTCGCAGAACGCATCCACCCGTTCTGGGGATACGGCAGGTTCAAACACCACGCTGAACAAACAGGCGGCTGCACTCGCGTCGCGCCGCCAGTGCGCGTGCCCAGGGGAATCGGGCAACGCCGGGTGGAAAACCCTGTCCACATGGGGTTGCTCGGCCAGCCAGGCTGCCAACTCGCGCGAGGCGGCATCCTGCGCCCGGTAGCGCAACACCATGGATGGCAAACCGCGCAGCACCAGTTCGGCATCGTTGGCGCCCACGCCCAAGCCCAGGCGCATGTGGGTCAGCAGCAACTGCCGGTGCAACGCCGGGTCGCGCGTCACGACCGAGCCCATCAGCACATCGGCACCACCACTGGGGTATTTGGTCAAAGCCTGCATCGACACGTCCACGCCCAGCTCAAACGGCGCAAACGCAACGCCCGCGCCCCAGGTGTTGTCCAGCGCGGTCACGATGCGGTGATCAGCGGCCCGCACCACCGCCAAGAGCGCAGGCAGGTCCGGATACTCCAGCGTGACCGAGCCTGCGGCCTCCAGCCACACCAAGCGGGTGGCAGGCCCCAACTTGGCGGCCAGATCGGCCGGATTCATCGGATCGTAGCAGCGATGAGTGATGCCCCAACGAGCCAGCTCCACCTCAGCGAACGACTTGCCTGGGCCGTAGGCGTTGAGGGGCAGCAGCACCTCGTCACCGGCGTTCAGAAAGGCCATGTCCACCAAAGCGATGGCGGCTAAACCGCTGGGGGCCAACACACAGTGTTCGCCACCTTCCAGCGAAGCCAGGCGCGCTTCCAGGGTGAAGGTGGTGGGAGTACCGTGCAGACCGTAGGTGTAGCCCGACTTGTCCTTCCAGTCGCGTGAGCGCATGGCCGCGACGTTGGGAAAAAACACGGTCGAAGCCTTGTACACCCCCACCGGCTGGGCGCTGAAATCCTCTGGCGGCTGGTACGGGTGGTGCACCAGCTGCGTCTGCAACGCCGGGGCTTGCTCCGCCATGGACGTGCTCAGATCTTCCATTTCGACAGCAACTGCGCCGGGCGCATGCTGTCGTAGGCTTCGAAGGGTTGGTGGATCCAGGGGTTGGTCGGCAGGAACTCGACCGAGTAGTCAGGCGTGAACACCGAGACCGCTTTGGTCCAGATGACCGCGCTGCGCAACTCACTGATGGGCGGGTAGTTATTGCGCAGCATATCCAACACTGCCTTCAGCGTGTGGCCCGAGTCGGCCAGGTCGTCCACCAACAACACCTTGCCCGCGATCTCGCCCTTGGGCGTGGTGATGTAGCGTGCGATGTCCAGCGTGCCCTGCACCTTGCCGGCATCGGCCCGGTAGGAACTGGTGGACATGATGGCCAACGGCTTGTCAAAAATCCGGCTCAGGATGTCGCCGGGCCGCATGCCGCCACGCGCCAGGCACAGAATCGTGTCAAATTCCCAGCCAGACTGGTGGACCTTGATCGCGAGTTTCTCGATCAGGTTGTGGTACTCGTCATAGGACACATACAGGTGTTTACCGTCTTCGGTCAGCATGGCGGGCTCCGTGGGTGGGTTGTCAGGCGGCGTAGGGGTGGTGCAACAGGATGGTGTGGTCGCGATCCGGGCTGGTGGACACCACATGCACCGGCACACCCGTCACCGCCTCGATGCGGCTGAGGTAACGCTGAGCGTTCAGCGGCAGCTTGTCGTGCTCGATCACGCCCACCGACGAGTCGCTCCAGCCGGGCAGGGTCTCGTAAATCGGTTCGCAACGGGCAATTTCGTCGGCACCCATGGGCAGGATGTCGATGATCTCGCCGTCCAGCTTGGAGCCCACGCAGAGTTGCAATTCAGGCAGGCCATCGAGCACGTCGAGCTTGGTGATGCACAGCCCACTCAGACCATTG
>CAZGDZ010000188.1:1977-5111 GCA_964524855.1 uncultured Macromonas sp. | reverse complement strand
CCTCGCGCCACTGGGGCGGTCGAGCGCGGCGCCTGGAACTGCCCCTGCCCCCATCCAACACCGGCCCAACATCGGCGCCAGGCCAACCGCGACCCACCAACATCACGGTGGACAACGGCCAGCACATCCTGATCGGTGCCTACACCGCCACGCTGGAACTGATGGCTCGCGTGGGCGTCAAGCTGGACGAGGCGCTGCACGCCACACCGCTGGCCCTGCCCTTTCCCGACGGATCGGGTTTGATATGCCCCCGTTGGGCCCGGCGTTGGCCAGCCCCGCTGGACACCTTGGCCACCATCACCCAAGCGCGCGGCTGGACTTGGGCCGACCGCTGGGCCTTCTTCAAGGCGGCAGCAAACTGGCGCCTGCAGGGCTTCCATTGCGCCCCCACCTTGACGGTGAAAGCCTTGTGCAACGACCTGCCGCGCCGGGTGGTGGACGACCTGATCGACCCTTTGTGCGTGGCGGCCCTGAACACGCCAGCCGACGAAGCCAGCGCCCAGGTGTTTTTGCGGGTGCTGCGCGATGCATTGCTGGGCGACGGGTATGGCCCCTGGCGCAGCGCCGACCTGCTGCTGCCGCGACAAGACCTGGGCAAACTGCTGCCGGACGCCGCTGTGACTTGGCTGACCGAACGCGGCGCCCACCTGCATTTGGGTGCCCGGGTGACGGGTTTAGAGCCGGGGGATGGGTGCTGGTCACTGCACAGCACGCTGCCCTCTGCCCGAGCGGATGCCGCACCTGAAACGCAGTTCGACAACGTGGTGCTGGCCTGTCCCCCGCGCCATACCGCCAAAGTGCTCGCCGCCTTGCGAGAGACACCCCATTGGACTGAACCCCTGCAAGACTGGTGCGAACAGGCCCAGGCGTTTGACTACGAAGCCATCGGCACCGTTTACGCCTGGGCGCAGGGTACCCCCTGGCCCCAACCGCACCCCATGCTGGCCCTGCGCGGCGGGCCAGCCCAGTTCGTGTTTGACCGCGGCCAACTTGACGGGCCCACCGGGTTGCTGGCCTTCGTGGCCAGCGCCTGGCACGGCACCGTGCAAGACCTCGAAGCCCAAGTGCGCCAGCAAGCCCAGCAGCAACTAGGCCTGACGGATCTGGCTATTCTGGGCACGGTGGTGGAAAAACAGGCCACCTTCGCCTGCACGCCCGGTCTGCACCGGCCCGGCATGAACCCGGCACCCCGGCTGTGGGCGGCCGGCGATGCGATCAATGGCCCCTACCCCGCCACCTTGGAAGGGGCTGTGCGCAGCGGTTTGGCCGCGGTGCGAGCCATGATGCAAAGCCAGCGCTGAGCACAGCGCCCTGCGCTACAGATGGCGCGCGGCCTCTTTCAGCGCCACGTGCGCTTCCCGCTGGACGCAGCGCACCACCCATTCCAGTGTCAACGGAAATTGATCCATCAAGCTGCGGGCCGGGCGCGCCCAGTTGACCACGCTGGCCACGCACACATCAGCCACGGTAAAGCGCTCTGCGGCCATGTAAGCCTGCCCTTGGGCTTGCTGAGCGTGCAAGTGCTGCTCCAGCACCTGCAAGGGCACTTTCAGGCGCTTTTCCGCCTGCTCGGCCAAGTCAGGCTTGCGCTGCTCTACGGGCATGGTCATGCGGTGCATCAGCACCGTCAGGGCATCTTTTTCCAACTCGGTGACGGTCCAGAAGGCCCAGCGCAATGCCTCGGCGTCTTCGCGCGCGGTGGCGGGGGCGAGGTCCGAGCCATCGCCCCGACCGTGGTGGCGCGCCAGATACAGCGCACACGCCATAGACTCCCACACCACCACTTCACCATCGGGCCGCTGGTCGAGCAACACCGGAATGTGGCCGTTGGGGTTGAGCTGCAAAAACTCGGGGGTGCGGGTGGCGCCGCCCAGGTAAGGCGTGGGCACATGGCGGAAATCCAAGCCCAGTTCGCGCGCCACCCACAAAGGGCGCACCGCGCGCGAGGCCACGATGCCGTGGATCGTCAAACTCATGCGTTGTCTCCGGTCAAATCAAGCTGCAAATGCCGACACAAAGCCAGCAAGTCGGCCACACTCAGGTGGGGCTGGCGGTGTGGATCGGTCCAGGCGTGGCCATCGCGGTTCACCCACACGGTTTGCATGCCTACCGCACAGGCACCCAACACGTCCAGCGCTGGGTCGTCCCCAATGTGCAGCACCTCGTGCAAGGCCACACCCGCACAATCAGCGGCCACCTGAAATATGCGGGGGTGCGGTTTGCCCACGCCCACTTCGCGGGCACTCACCTTGCCGTGGAAATGCGCACCGATGCCGACCCGGTGCACATCGGCGTTGCCGTTGGACACCGCCACCACCGGGAACTTGCGAGCCAGCACCCGCAAGGCGGGCAAGGCATCGTCGTAGAAGGACACCCGCTGGCGTTGCTCAAAAAACACCTCAAACGCGGGGGCAGCCAGCGCAGGATCGTCGCCCGCATGCACCAGCGCCCGGCGGATGGCTTCGCAGCGCTGCCAACTCAAGTCGTGGGCCATGTGGGTGCTGTCGCGGCTGACCTGAGCGCGTACCTCGTGGCGCACTTCGGGATCGGCCAGGTAATGGGCGGTAGCGGGCGCGTGCTGTGCCAACCAGTCGTGCAAGGTCTGTTCGGCCTGGCGAATGGTGGGCCACACCGGCCACAGGGTATCGTCCAGGTCCAGGGTGATGGCCCGTATGCGTGAAAGGTCGAGCATAGGTGGGGGAGAATACCGCATGGCTTTTCGCAAAGAACCCCCGTACACCCATGGCCAGGCAGCGCGCACTGGCATTCTGTTGTGCAACCTGGGCACCCCCGAAGCACCCACGCCACCGGCGCTGCGGCGCTACCTGGGCCAGTTCCTGGCCGACCCCCGGGTGGTGGAAATTCCCAAGGCCATCTGGTGGCTCATCTTGCACGGCATCATCCTTCGGGTGCGACCGGCTAAATCGGCTGCCAAGTACGCCACCATCTGGACGCCTGAAGGCTCGCCTCTGAAAGCTTGGACCGAAAAGCAGGCCAAGCTGCTGGGTGGCTACCTGGGCGAGCGTGGCCACCGGGTGGACGTGCGCTGGGCCATGCGTTATGGCCAACCGTCCATCGAGAGCCAGCTCGACGCCATGAAGGCCGACGGTTGCACCCGGGTGCTGGTGCTGCCC
>CAZGDZ010000188.1:0-1967 GCA_964524855.1 uncultured Macromonas sp. | reverse complement strand
CGGTTAAAACTCGAACATCTGGATTTTGAACTGGCCAGCGTGTTCGACATGGTGTTCGGCTGGGGGCAAAAAGTGCGGCAGTTGCCAGAGTTTCGCTTCGTCAACCACTACCACGACGACGCCCTGTACATCGACGCCCTGAAAACCTCGGTGCAACAGCACTGGATGGCGCACGGCCGTCCCGACAAGCTGGTCATCAGCTTCCACGGCATGCCAGACCGCACACTGCATCTGGGCGACCCTTACCACTGCGAGTGCCACAAAACCGGCCGCCTGTTGGCCGAAGCGCTGGGCCTGAAAAAAGAGGAGTACGTCGTTACCTTTCAGTCGCGCTTTGGCAAGGCCAAATGGCTGGAGCCCTACACCGAACCGACGCTGATTGCACTGGCCAAAGCTGGCGTCAAGCGGGCCGACGTGATCTGCCCCGGCTTTGCGGTGGACTGCATCGAAACGCAGGAAGAAATTGACCAGGAAGCGCGCGAGGCGTTCTTGCACGCGGGGGGGGAGAGCTTCCATTACATCCCCTGCCTGAACGACAGCGCCCCAGGCATGCGGGCGCTGGCGAACCTGTGCGAACAACACTTGGCCGGCTGGCCCACGCAGGCCGCGCCAGATGCGTCATCGGCCCAGCAAACGTTGGCGCGGGCGAAAGCCATGGGTGCGGCGCAATAAAACCCGGGCGATGGCACATCTCCGCATTCAACGCGCGCACAACCTGTGTTGGGACGGAGCGCGCCAGTTGGCCCAAAGCTGGGCCACCGAGGCCGAGGCCCGCTGGCGCCTGCCGTGCGAAACGACCCAACTGAACGACCACGACCGCATCGCCTTTCGCGGACCGGGGGTGCAGGGCGAAATGCAGGTCTGGCCCGACCGTTTCGAGCTGGAACTGCAGCTCGGTTTTCTGCTCAGCGCCTACCAAGGCCGGATTGAAGCGGAGATTCAGCGCCAACTGGACCTTCAACTGGGCGCTGCGCCAGCCGACCGCTAAGCGCGGCGGGCACTCAGGCCGTCAAAGCAGGTCGTCATCACGAGCCGGACAATCTCGTCGTCCGAGAATTGCCCGGTGCCTTGCAAGAAACCCACCACAGGGTCGCAAGCTCGCGCATAAACGGTGTAAAGCACCGCGATCGGGGGCAGGTCGGCCTGAATGTCACCCACCGCCTGAGCTTCTTCAATCCAGCCGCCCAAGCGTTCGCTGATCTCGACCAGCAGGCCCATGTAGGCAGCATTGACCATCAGTGCCGAACGCAGGCTGGAGTTTTCGCTCGGCAGCGACGGCATTTCGCCCGCCAGTTGGGCGCGCAACAACCAATCCACCACCGCGCGCAAACGCTGCACGGCCGGCAAGGTGGGCGACACCGCCCACAAAAAGTCGTGCGCGCGCGACATCACGCGCACCATCGCCGCACCGGCCAACTCTTCTTTGCTGGAGAAGTGCCGGTACAGGCTGGCCTTGGCCATGCCCGCCTCAGCCGCCACTTCGTCCACCGTCATGGCGTCAAAACCCTTGTCGGCCAACAGGCGGTGCACCGCCGCCACGATGGCCTCCTCCCGCGCTTCGTGCATCTGGGCGCGGAAACTCTTCTTCAGCGGCGCTGGTGGCGTGTCCAACAAGGGGGTGCGGGCGTTCATACGGGCATTGTCGATCAGTGCGCTGGGTGTCCCAGCCGAAAAACCATACTACCAGATCAAATATCGAACTTATTAGTCTCATTTTCTACTTATTGGTTATTATTGAGCCACGCCAGTAGCAACGGCGTTTGTCAAATCCTTAACCTTTTCTTTGCACGGAGTCTGAAATGAAGAAACTGCTGATCGCTTCTTTGATGGGCTTGGGCGCCTTGACCGCCAAGGCCGCCGACATCGTGGACACCGCCGTGGCCGCAGGTTCGTTCAAAACCTTGGTGGCAGCGGTGCAGGCCGGGCGCTTCCACATCCATGCCGCCGACCACCTTGCCGAACACGGT
>CAZGDZ010000187.1:0-5128 GCA_964524855.1 uncultured Macromonas sp. | reverse complement strand
TGCCGCTGTTCAAGCTGGACACCTCCAGTGAATCCCACCCCTTCTACACCGGCACCCAGAAGTCGGTGGACAACATGGGTGGTCGCGTCGAGAAGTTCCGCAACCGCTTCGCACGCACTGCCAAGTAATTCCTGGCGTGCCCCACGAAAAAGCAGCCTACCGGCTGCTTTTTTTGTGGCCTCGCCGCTATAGTCAGGGCTCCCATGTCATCCACTTCGCCTGCCATCGTCACCCAAATGGCTGCCCGACGCCTGCCGCGTTGGGTGCTGCTGGTGCTGGGAATGGCCTATGTGCTGCCTGGCTGGCTGGGGCGTGACCCCTGGCGCCAGGCCGATCTGCCCGCTTTTGGGGCCATGCTAGACCTCGCACGCCATGGTGGCCACTGGTGGCAACCTCAAGTGCTGGGCGAGCAAGCAGAACTCGCTGGCTGGCTGCCTTACTGGTTGGGGGCTGGCGCCATTCGGCTGCTGTCAGGTTGGCCCGCCGACCTCGCCGCCCGCACCCCATTTGCCTTGCTGCTGGTGCTCACCCTGGTGTGCACCTGGTACGCGATGTACCACTTGGCCCGCCTGCCCGGGGCGCAACCGGTCACATTCGCCTTTGGCGGCGAAGCCCGACCGGTGGATTACGCCCGTGCCATGGCCGATGCCGCCTTGCTGGCGCTGGTTGCCAGCTTGGGCCTGGGCCTGTTGTCCCATGAATCGTCTCCCAGCGCGGCTCAGCTTGCGTTCAGTGCAGTGCACTTGTACGCCGGGGCACGGCTGGTCAGCGCACATGCCCAGTGGCATGGTTTTGGCGTCGCCGTCTGGTGGCTGGGCAGCATCGGGCTGGCGCTCAGCGGCAGCCCTGGCGTGGCGTTGGCGCTTGGCCTGGGCTGGCTGGGCTTGGCCGGGTGGAACCGCACCGGCAGCAGCAATGGCTCCGGTCGCCTTTGGATTTGGGCACTGTGTGCCACCGGTACGCTGACCGGCGCCTGGTTGGCCTGGTCTCTGGGGTGGCCCAGTTTCAGCCACCCGCTGCACAGCGCCGATTGGCTGGCCTACCCCGCTTGGCGCAGTCTGGGCCGGCTGCTGGCGTGGTTCACTTGGCCGGTGGGTTTGCTGGCGGTGTGGACGCTGTGGCGCTGGCACCGCCGCTGGAGCGAAGGTCAACTGCTGCTGCCGCTGTGGTGGGCAGTGGTGGTGGGCGCAGCCACCTGGTGGGCCGGTGGCGACAGCCGCGTGTTGTTGTTGGCCCTGCCCGCCCTTGCCTGCCTGGCAGCACTGGCCTTGCCGACGCTGTCGCGCACCGTCACGGCATTGATCGACTGGTTTGCCTTGCTGTTTTTCACCGGCGGTGCACTGATCGTCTGGATCATCTACATCGCCATGATGACCGGGTCACCCGCCAAACCGGCCGCCAACGTATTCAAGCTGGCCCCAAGTTTTCAGCCGGTATTTGCTTGGGAAACATTGCTGCCAGCCCTGCTGGCCACCGCCGCCTGGCTGGCCGTGCTCCGGTGGCGCATCGGCCGTCACCGCCCGGCGCTGTGGAAAAGCCTGGTGCTGTCAGCCTCGGGCAGCACCTTGTGTTGGCTGCTGATGATGACGCTGTGGCTGCCGCTGTTGAACCATGGCCTGGGCCAACGCCCGATTTCGGAACGGATCGCGGCCGTCACACCGGTCGAAAGCTGCGTGTGGGTGTACGGGTTGGACCATGCGCAGATCACTGGCTTGCAGCATCACGGCAAACTGCGCTTGGAGCGATGGACGCCGCAACAGGCCGATCCCAAGCCATCAACCTGCGAACGGCTGGTGCTGCACCCTGCCGCCTACCACCGGCTGGAGGCTGGCCAGCTCGATGGTTGGTCTTTGATGGCCAGCATTCCCCGGTTGCGCGAAAACCGGGACAGCCTGATGGTGTTTGAACGCCGGCGCTGAGCCGGCGCTGCGTCAGTCGGCCAGTACGCGGCTGGGCGGCAAGGTGATGCGGAAGGTCGAGCCCTGGCCGACCACACTGTGCACCAGCATTTGCCCACCATGGCGTTGCGCCACGTGCTTGACGATGGCCAAGCCCAAACCGGTACCGCCCGTTTCGCGGGAACGGCTGCGGTCCACCCGGTAGAAACGCTCCGTCAGGCGGGGCAGGTGTTCGGCCGCAATGCCCGGGCCGGTGTCGGTCACGTAGAACTCGGCACCACCCTCGGGGGACAGCCGCCAGCCAGCGGTGATGTGCCCCTGCGCAGGGGTGTAGCGCACCGCGTTGCTGAGCAGGTTGGACATCGCGCTGACCAGTTCCGAGCGGGCACCTGCGATTTCAAACACCGGCACAGGCTCGTCTGCATTGATGCTGTGGCCGCCCTCTGCCACCACATCGGACAGGGCCTTGGCCTCCGCTACCACTTGCTCGAGCAGATCGGTGGACTTGACCCATTCGCTGGAGCCTGGGATGGGGCTGCCCTCCAGCCGGGACAGGGTGAGCAGATCGCTCACCAGGGTTTGCATGCGCTCGGCCTGCTGCGCCATCAACGCCAGGTAGCGGCTGCGGTCTTCGCCCGACACCTCAATGTGTTGCAATGTCTCAATGAAGCCACTCACGACCGTCAGCGGTGTTCGGATTTCATGGGACACGTTGGCGACAAAATCGCGACGCATGGCTTCGGCCAACTGCACAGCGGTCACATCGCGGGTCAGCATCAGTCGCCGGCCCTTGCCATAGGGGTGGATGTGAATGGCGATGCGCTGCGGATGACCAGGGTGGGCGTCGCGGCCATCGATCTCGACCGCCTTGGCGTAATCGCCCGCGCTGAGGTAAGCGATGAACGCCGGGTCGCGGATGAGGTTGCGGATTTGCTGGCGCACGTCGCGCTTGGAGTCGAAACCCAGATGCTGGGCTGCGGTGAAGTTGCACCACTCGATGGCAGCGGTCTTGTCCAGCAACACCACACCGTTGGGCGAAGCCTGAATGGCAGCCAGAAACTCCTGCAGCCGGGCGTCGCTCTTGCGGGCTTTGCGGTTCAGGGCTTTGAAGCCTTTACGAGCTCGTTCGACCACCTCAGCCCAGACCGCAGAAACCTGCGGCGGGCGCACCGCGTGGCCGTGGCGCAACCAGTTGAGTACCCGGGCCGCGCGGACATTGTCCAGCGTGACCCACAGCGCAGCCCCGCCGACACTCCCCGCCACGCCGGCCCAAGCGGCGTCAGCGTAGAGCAACGCACCCGCGCCCCCGGTCAAAGTCAATGCGAGCAACTCCAGGGGGCGGCGAATCATGCGGTGGTGGTATCGGTCTTGGGCTTGTTGGCTGGTGCTTGTGCGGTCAGGCGGTAGCCCGCGCCGCGCACGGTTTCAATCATAGTGCCTGCGCTGCCCAGGGACTCGCGCAGTCGCTTCACATGCACATCAACGGTGCGTTCCTCGATGAACACGTGGTCGCCCCATATGCGGTCCAGCAAGGCACCCCGCGTATGCACCCGCTCGGGGTGCTTCATCAGGTAGTGCAACAGCTTGAATTCGGTCGGGCCGACTTTGAGTTCGCGCCCGCCATGTGCCACCCGGTAGGTGGCCGCGTCCAATTGCAAATCGCCCACTTGCACCGCGTCGTTGACGATTTCGGGCGCGCGGCGGCGCAACACGGCGCGAATCCGGGCCAACAACTCCTGGGTGGAGAACGGCTTGGTCACGTAGTCGTCGGCACCCGCGTCCAGCCCCTGCACCTTGTCGGTTTCCTCGGTGCGCGCGGTCAGCATGATGATGGGCACCGTCTTGATGCGCTCGTGCTGGCGCCAGCGCTTGGCCAGTTGCACCCCGCTTTCACCGGGCAGCATCCAATCCAGCAGGATGACGTCGGGCAGCACCGCATCGACCTCGCGCTGCGCTGCGGCGCCGTCAAACACCACGGTGGGCGCAAAGCCGTTGTGGCGCAGATTGACGGCGATCAGCTCGGCGATCGCCGGTTCATCCTCCACCACCAGCACTCGGGGCAACTTTCTCATTGGACGGCCGACTCCCTCTCGGCAGCGGTGGTATGGCGCACATCGGCACCCTTGACCACGTAAATCGTGGCCTCGGCAATGTTCTTGGCGTGGTCGCCCACCCGCTCCACCGCCTTGGCCTGGAACAGCAGGTTCAGGCTGGTGGAAATGGTGCGGGGGTCTTCCATCATGTAGGTGATCAGCTTGCGCAAATAACCTTCGTATTCTGCATCGATCCGGTCGTCTTCCGAAATGATGGACAACGCGGCCTGGGCGTCCAGCCGGGCGAAGGCGTCCAGCGTTTTGTGCATCAGGTCGGCCGCGTGCTGGGCGCTGTCGGCCAGATCGGTCATGGGCAGGCTGCGCGGGGCGCCAGCATCAATGTAAGTTTTCGTCAAACGGGCAATGCGCGAGGCCTCGTCACCGGCCCGCTCCAGGTTCACGATCACACGGGAGACCCCGACCAGCAGGCGCAAATCGCGTGCCGTGGGCTGGCGCCGGCTCATGGTGGAGGTGATGTCGTGGTCGATTTCGACTTCCAGGCGGTTGACCTTTTGTTCGAGTTCCAGCACCTGATCGGCCGTCTCCATGCTGAGGTGGTGCAAGGCATAAATGGCTTGGCGCAGCTGCGACTCGACCAAGCCCCCCATTTCGAGCACGCGGGTGGAGATGCTGCTCAGCTCGGCATCGAACTGGCTGGAGAGATGTTTGTCCGTCATGATCAACCAAACCTTCCTGTGATGTAGTCTTCGGTTTCGGTGCGCTTGGGTTTGAAGAAAATCTGTTCGGTAGCACCGAATTCGATCAATTCGCCCAGGTACATGTAGGCGGTGAAGTCGCTGCAACGCGCCGCCTGCTGCATGTTGTGGGTCACGATCGCGATGGTGTAGTCGTTCTTCAGCTCGTGCACCAGCTCCTCCACCTTGCCGGTGGAAATCGGGTCCAGCGCCGAAGTGGGCTCGTCCAGCAACAAGATGGAGGGCTTAACCGCCACGCTGCGCGCGATGCACAGGCGCTGCTGCTGGCCACCAGACAGACTCAAACCGCTCTGGTGCAGCTTGTCTTTCACTTCGTTCCACAGCGCGGCTTTGGTCAGTGCCCATTCCACGCGGTCTTCCATCTCGCCTTTGCTCAGATTTTCATAGAGCTTCACACCGAAGGCGATGTTGTCGTAGATCG
>CAZGDZ010000186.1:0-5132 GCA_964524855.1 uncultured Macromonas sp. | reverse complement strand
TTCGCGGCACAGCGCCTCGGCAATGTACAGGTCGGTGGGGAAGTTGCTGCGTTCGCTCACGATCCCCCGGCGCGCCGGGTCGGTCTGGGCTTGCAGCTTCATCGCCAGGCTCAGCACCTTGAACAGGTTGACGGAGGTGCTGTCGGTGGCCACCGTTTCACCAGCCTGGGCACCCACCAGTCGGCCGATCTTGTTCCCCACCTGTTGCGGCCACTGAAACCAGCCGGCGGAGTTCCAGCTGCGAATCAGGCCTTGACCCCATTCTTTTTGTACCACTTCGGCCACGCGGGCCGGCGTCGCTTTGGGGCACACGCCCAGGGAATTGCCGTCGAGGTAGATCACGCCTTCGGGCAGGTCGAACAGGTTGCGCAGGACGCGCAAGGGGTCTTGAGTGTCCAGGCGTTGGCAGTCTTGCAGTGTGGTCATGTGGGTCGCTTCCAATCAGAGGGCTGAAAGTTAGCATCGCCTGCCAGGGCGTGGTGTCGGTTATCTGCAACACCGTCCACAATTTGAGGCCTAAAGCATTTCTCGATTCCGCTGATTAATCTGGCGTGTGCGAAAGCCGAATACCCACCCTGACAATCTGCCCTTCGTGCATGCGTCGCACGCTCAGTTCCGCGGTTTGCAAGTTGGCATGATCCCCTTCCACAGGGGGCCGTCCCAGGGCCTGTGCCAGCCATTCGCCCACGGTCACCGAGTCGGGCTGCACGGTGGGCAAGCCATAAAAGCCGCAAAGGTCTGCCATGCGGGCATTGCCGGGCACTTCAAAGTCACCATACACCTCGCGCGCTGCTGCCTCGTCGTCTGCGTCGGGCAGCAGCACCCGTGCGCGGCGGGCACTCCAGGGAATGGTCGAGCCCTGCAGCAGCAGCGATGCCAGCACCACCACCACGGCCACATTGAAGAAGGTTTTGGAGCCTTCCAGCCCAGCCATCACCGGGAAGACGGCCAGCACAATCGGCACCGCTCCGCGCAAGCCCACCCACGAAATGAAAGCGATTTCGCGCCCAGTGAATTTCAGCGGCTTCAGGCACAGCCACACGGCCAATGGGCGGGCCAGCAGCATCAGGGCGGCTGCCACACCGAGTGCTGGCCACAGCGTGCGCAGCGCTTCGGTGGGCGTGACCAGCAAGCCCAGCAACAAGAACATGCCTGCCTGGGCGAGCCAGGCGTAGCCATCCATCGCGGACAGGGCGGGCGTCACGCTCTGCTGGGCGCGGTTGCCCACCACGACGCCGAACACGTACACCGCCAAAAAGCCCGATCCCCCCATCCAGGTGGTGGCGCCAAACACGCTCAATCCGGCCGAAACCAGCAGCAGCGCCCGAACCCCACCGCTCGGGCGCGCCAGCAGGGTGATGCGCCGCAACAAAGGTGCAAAGCCAGCGCCCAACCCCAGCCCCAAGACAGCGCCCCAACCAAATTGCAAGGCCAGCGATTGCGCGGCACTCAAGGCGGACAAGGGTTCACCGCCCGCCTGGCCTTGGATGTGCAGCGCCCAACCGATGAGGGCCAGCGTCAGGTACACCGCCATCGGGTCGTTCAAGCCCGACTCGATTTCCAGCGTGGCAGAAACCCGTTCGTTGAGCTTGACCCCCGAGGTCTGTAACAACGAGAACACGGCTGCCGCGTCGGTGGAGCCCACGATCGCGCCCAGCAGCAAAGCCAGCGGCCAGTCCAAGTCCAACAGGAAGTGCGCGGCTGCACCCGTGAGGCCCGCACACACCACCACGCCCACGGTGGCCAGCCAGGCGGCGGGTTTCATACCGGTTCGAAACGTGCTGTGGTGTGTGCGCAAGCCGCCATCCAGCAAGATGACCGCCAGCGCCACGTTGCCCACCCAGAATGACAACTTGAAATCGTCGAACACCACGCCGCCCGGGCCGTCTTCGCCCAGCAGCATGCCCGCCACCAGAAACACCAGCAGGAACGAGAACCCCAAACGGGTCGAAAACATGCCGGCCAGCAGGCTCAGGAACACCAAAGCCGCCGCAGTCAGCAGGGGTATGGCTAAAAAATCCAGCGAAATCATCATCGTGCGCCTACCCTAGCAGAAATCGTGCGCAAAATGACCAGCGAAGAAAGGCAAAGCGTGGACAAACAACAATCTTGCATCGTGTTGGCGGGTGGCTGCTTTTGGTGCACCGAGTCGGTGTTCGACGCGGTGCGTGGCGTGTTGGATGTGGAGTCGGGCTATTGCAACGGCCACGTGCTGAACCCAACCTACGAAGACGTGTGCACCGGCACCACTGGTCATGCAGAGGCGGTGAAGGTGGTGTTTGACCCAGCGGTGATCGACCTGCAGCAGTTGCTGCACATCTTCTTCGCTACGCACGACCCTACGACACTGAATCGACAGGGCTACGACGTGGGCAGCCAATACCGCAGCGGGATCTACTGGACCGAGCCGGCGCAGGCCGAGGTCGCCCGTGCGGTCATCCAGGGACTGAACGCCGACGGCGTGTTCGATGCCCCCATCGTGACCGAAGTTCAAGCGTTGCAGCATTACTTTGCGGCGGAAGACTGCCACCAGGACTTCTTCGCGCGCCACCCGGGCCATGGGTATTGCTTGGCGGTGGCCGCACCCAAGGTGGCCAAACTGCGCAAGGTTTTTTCTCAGTGGTGCCGCTGAAGGGGCTGGGTGCTCGCTAAACTGCTTGGGTGAATTTAGCCGACCACCCCGTCTTACATGCACTTGTTCCCGTGTTTTTGCTGGTGGCTGCTGGCTATGGGGCGGGTCGGCGCGGCTGGATTGGCGCTGCCTCCGTCAAAGACTTGTCCAATTTGGTTTTTTTGTTATTGACGCCCGCGTTGTTGTTTCGCACCATGGGTCAAGTGCGGATCGAAACCTTGGATTGGCGACCCATTGCGGCTTATTTCACCGCCGCGCTGTTGTTGTTGGGCATATCTATCGTTTGCCGTGGCTTCAACCCGCGCAGCGTGGTGCTGGCATTGGGGGGAACCTTCTCCAACATGGTCATGATCGGCATTGCCCTGGTGGGCTTGGCCTACGGCCAAGCTGGGTTGGTCACCTTGCTTACCTTGGTGGCGGTCCATGCGCTGATACTGCTGACCATCGGTTCTGTGGTCCTGGAATTGGCCGCGGCCCGGGAATCTCAGCGCGAATCGGGCGAGGCGCTCCGCCTGAGAGCCACAGCTTGGTCGGCCATCAAAGGTGCCGTCATTCATCCAGTGCCATTGCCGATTGCGTGTGGTTTGTTGTTCGCCCAGACGGGCTGGACGCTGCCCGTGGTGTTAGACAAGCCTTTGCTTTGGCTGGGCAATGCCTTTGGTCCCTTGGCGCTCGTGCTGGTGGGCGTCAGTTTGGCCAGCACCCCGTTACAGGGCCAGTGGCGCGAGGCGCTGTCCGTCGCCGTCTCGAAGAATGTGGTGTTGCCGGTGTTGGTGGGCATCAGTGCCTGGCTTTGGGGTATTGATGGTCTGGCCTGGACGGTGATGGTGGTGGCGGGCGCCTTGCCCATGGGCGCCAACGTGTTCCTGTTCGCGCAGCGCTACCGGGTGGTCGAAAGCCTCACCACCGCCGCCATGGGCATTTCCACCGCTCTTGCGCTGTTGACCCTTAGCCTCGCCATGCTCGTCATGGGCCAACTGGCCGGGTGATCGAAAGTTCGTTCATGACCTGGCTTCAACAATTGCCTGTCTCGGTGCAGACCATCGGTTTGCTGATCGCCTCCAACGTGTTCATGACGTTCGCCTGGTATGGGCACCTGAAGCACCAAGCCACCACCGCGTGGTACGTGGCGGCACTGGTCAGTTGGGGCATTGCCCTGTTTGAGTACCTGCTGCAAGTGCCGGCCAACCGCATTGGCCACACCCAGTTCAGCGTGGCACAACTCAAGATCATGCAGGAGGTGATCACCCTCAGCGTGTTCGCGCCGTTTGCGGTGCTCTACATGAACGAGCCGTTGAAGTTGGACTACCTGTGGGCGGCGCTGTGCATGGTCGGCGCGGTGTACTTCATGTTCCGCGCCTGATCCCGAGCGGCCAGCTTTATTGGCTGATCTTCAGGCCTTCTTCGATCTGGTATTCAAAGTAGCGTTGGAAGCCAAAGGCCAGCGAGCCCATCAGCCCGATGGTGCCCCACATCAGCGCAAACACCAGCGCGCCGATGGTGAGCCAGTGGGTACGGCCAGCGGGCGCATCGGCGGGGCTTGTAGGGTTGTGCCAGGCATTCCACTGCTCGGGCGTGCGCAGCGCGTACACAATGGCCGTGAGGCTCGCCACCGCGATGCTGATGCCCAGCAGCGGCAGCAGCAACCACGACAATTTGTCGTCCTGCCCGTAGGTGAGTACCCGGTCCACCCCCCACAAACCCAGCGCGGTGGGAATGGCGTGGACCCAGGCCCACATGTCCTGCCAGCCGTACAGGTACATACGGTGCCAGCCGAGCGTGCCACCCACCAAGGCCAGCCACGCGGCGAGCGTTTTGCTTTTCGGGGCGGGGGTGCGTCTGGGTGAAGTGCTCAAGGTGTTGGTGTTCATGCGTGGTTGCGTTCAGTGTTCATCGGGGGCGCTGCGGTCGCCAGCCCCCAAGGTTTTTTCCATCAGCACGATGTCCAGCCAGCGCCCAAACTTCCAACCGCAGGCGGTGACAGTGCCGGTGTGCTCAAAGCCCAGCGCCTTGTGCAGGCCGATCGAGCCGGCATTGGCCGAGTCGCCAATGACCGCGATCGCCTTGCGCATGCCGGCCCGTTCGCAGCGGGCCAGCAATTCGGTCAACAAGGCGCGGCCCCACCCTTTGCCGGCCGCCTCAGGTGCCAGGTAGATCGAATCTTCCACCGCATAGCGGAAAGCCGCGCGGGGCCGAAACCAGTTGGCGTAGGCAAAGCCCATCACCGCACCATCCTGCTCCAGCACCAGCCAAGGCAGGCTTTTGCCCAGCACGTCGGCGCGGCGGGTTGCCATGTCTTGCACAGAGGGGGGCTCGGTCTCGAAAGTTCCGGTTCCGTGCTGCACATGGTGGCCGTAAATGCGGGCGATGTGGGGCAGGTCGGTGTCTTGGCTGTCTCGGATCAAGAGCATGTTGGTCTGAATAGGGTGCAGGGGTTATAATGCGCGGTTTACAACGTTTCGCTGGCCGGGTGGTCAGTCGTGTGTCTCAAGCGTTGCAA
>CAZGDZ010000185.1:3137-5138 GCA_964524855.1 uncultured Macromonas sp. | reverse complement strand
AGATGGTGGCTTCCAGGTCAAGGTGGTTGGTGGGTTCGTCCAGCAGCAACAGATTGGGGCGTTGCCACACGATCATGCACAACACCAGGCGGGCTTTTTCGCCGCCGCTCATGGTGCCCACGGTCTGCTGCACCATGTCGCCGCTGAACTGGAAGCGGCCCAGGAAGTTGCGCAGGTCCTGCTCGCGGGTGGCTTGGCCCATCAGCGCACTGGCCGCTTCGGTGTCACGCGCCAAGCGGATCATGTGGGCCAGAGGCGTGTCGTCGGGCCGCAGCACGTCCAGCTCTTGCTGGGCGAAGTAGCCGATGCGCAGGCCTTTGCCTTCGGTGAGGGTGCCGTCCAGCAGGGGCAGGGCACGCGCCACCGTTTTGACGAAAGTGGACTTGCCCTGGCCGTTGGCGCCCAGAATGCCCAGACGCTGGCCCGCCTGCACCGAACGGGTGACTTGGCGCACGATCACCGCTTCTTGGGCGTCTTCAGCGCGGTAGCCAAAACTGGCCTCGCGCAGGTTCAGCATCGGGTTGGGCAGTTGGCCGGGTTCGTCGAATTCGAAGCTGAACTCGGCTTCGGCCAGCACCGGCGCGATCTTTTCCATGCGCTCCAGCGCCTTGACGCGGCTTTGCGCCTGCTTGGCTTTGGTGGCCTTGGCCTTGAAGCGATCGATGAACTTTTGCAGGTGGGCGATCTTGTCCTGCTGGCGGGCAAAAGCCACTTGCTGCTGGCTGATTTGCTCGGCCCGCATGTCCTCGAAGCGGCTGTAGTTGCCACCGTAGCGGGTGAGTTTGCCGTTCTCGATGTGCAGGGTCACCTGGGTCACCGCGTCCAGGAATTCGCGGTCGTGGCTGATGACGAGCAGCGTGCCTTCGTAGCGTTTGAGCCAGCTTTCCAGCCAGACCAGGGCGTCCAAGTCCAGGTGGTTGGTGGGTTCGTCCAGCATCAGCAGGTCGCTGGGGCACATCAGCGCGCGCGCCAGTTGCAGCCGCATGCGCCAACCGCCCGAAAAGCTGTTGACCGGGCGCTCCAGCTCGTTCACCTGAAAGCCCAGCCCCAGCAACAGCGCCTGGGCACGCGCCGGGGCGTCGTGTGCACCGGCATCGTGCAGGGCGGTATAGGCGTGGGCCATCTGCTCACCGTCGCCACTGGCTTCCGCCTGGTGCACTTCTGCCTGCGCGTCCCGCAGACGGGTGTCCCCATCGATCACGAAGGCTGTCGCCGGCTGGTCGGTTTCGGGCATGTCCTGCGCCACCTGGGCCAGGCGCCATTGGCGTGGCCACTGGAAATCGCCGCCGTCTTCGTGCAGGTGTCCCTGCAGCAGGGCGAACAGGCTGGATTTGCCGGCGCCGTTGCGGCCTACCAGGCCCACCGCCTCGCCGGGGTTCAGCGTGGCGCTGGCTCGGTCGAGCACCACCTTGGTGCCACGCCGCAAGGTCACGTCGCGCAGGGTGATCATGCCGACGCTCCCGTCTGTGGGCGGGTGGCATCCCAGTCTTCCAGTGCCTCGCGGGTCAGCAACAGCACAGGGCCTTCGCCCGAGGTGGTTTCGGGCCAGTAAGCCAGCAAACTGGGGAAGGCGCGCTCGAAATGCGCCCGTTCGTTGCCAATTTCCAGCACCAGCACCGCATCCGGGTTCATGTGTGCCAGCGTACTGCTCAGCAAATGGCGCACAAAGTCCATGCCATCGTCGCTGCCCTGCAGTCCGCCGTCCAGTGAAATCACCGGCTCGGCGCGGTATTCGGGGGGCAGGGTGTCCATGCCGGCTCGGCTCACGTAGGGGGGATTGCACAGAATCAGGTCGTAGGCCTCGGGCAAGTGGCTCCAGCCGTCAGACTCGATCAGGCGAATGCGGTCCTGCAGGCCATGTTTGTCAACATTAATGCGCGCGACGGCCAAGGCGTCGGGCGAAATGTCGGCCGCATCCACTGTCACATCGGGCCACGCCAGTGCTGCGAGTACGGCCAGGCTACCGTTGCCAGTGCACAGGTCCAGCACACGCCGTGTGTG
>CAZGDZ010000185.1:0-3127 GCA_964524855.1 uncultured Macromonas sp. | reverse complement strand
TTCCACGTCGCGCACCCGCACGTCCATGCCAGCGATGCTTTCGGCGCCCTCGGCGTTGGCGATCAGTTCAGCCACAAAACTGCGCGGCACGATGACGCGCTCGTCCACATAGAAAGGCACGCCCTGCAGCCAGGCTTCGCGCGTCAGGTAGGCGGCGGGCTGACGGGTGGCAATGCGCCGTTCGATGAGTGCCTGCACTTCGGCCTGCTGGTCGGCCGTCACCGGGTGGCTGGCCAGCGCGTCAAGTTCGCTGTCCAGCGGCAGGCCAAGTTGCCACAGGGCGAGCCAGACGGCTTCGTCGTGGGCGTTGGTGGTGCCGTGGCCGTAGGCCAAGTCGGCGGCTTGCAGCGTGGCGGTGCTGTGGGCCAGCAGGGCTGCCAGAGTGTTTGGGATGGGGTTCAAGGGGTGATCTCGTCCGAGGCAGGCACGCCACCCAGGTTCTCCAGCACGCGCCGGTAGATGTTTTTCAAAGGCTCGATGTCTGCCACCGCCACGCATTCGTCCACTTTGTGGATCGTCGCGTTGGGCGGGCCAAGTTCAATCACTTGCGGGCAGACTTGGGCGATGAAGCGCCCATCGCTGGTGCCGCCGGTGGCGGACAGTTCGGTCTCCAGGCCGGTTTCGGCGCGGATGGCATCACGCACCGCATCCACCAGCGTGCCTGGACGGGTGAGGAAGGGCAAGCCACCCACGGTCCAGGCCAGATCGTAATCGCGACCGGCTTGCAGACCCTGCTCGGTCAGCAGGTTCACGACCCGTTGTTGCAAGCCCTCGGCCGTGCATTCGGTGCTGAAGCGGAAGTTGAAATCCACCACCACCGTGCCAGGAATGACGTTGCTGGCGCCCGTACCCCCGTGGATGTTGCTGACCTGCCAGGTAGTGGCAGGGAAGAAGTCGTTGCCCTCGTCCCAACGGGTGCTAACCAGAGCAGTCAGCGCCGGAGCAAGCAGGTGGATCGGGTTGCGCGCCAGGTGCGGGTAGGCAATGTGTCCCTGCACCCCTTTGATGGTGAGCTTGCCGCTCATGGTGCCACGGCGTCCGTTCTTGATCATGTCGCCGGTGCGCTCCACCGATGTGGGTTCGCCCACGATGCAGTAGTCCAGCGCTTCGCCGCGGCGCTGGAGTTCGCGGCAAACCATCACGGTGCCGTCGTTGGCTGGGCCTTCTTCGTCACTGGTCAGCAAGAAAGCGATGTTGAGCGGCGCATGGGGGTGGGTGGTGACAAATTCCTCGCAAGCCACCACCATGGCCGCCAACGATGCTTTCATGTCGCTGGCGCCACGGCCGTACAGTTTGCCGTCGCGGTGGGTGGGCGTGAACGGATCATTGCCCCACTGATCCAGAGGTCCGGTGGGCACCACATCGGTGTGTCCGGCGAACACCAGCGTGGGTGCATCGGCGGCCACGGTGCGTTTGGCCCAGAGGTTGGTCACCCGGAAGTCGGCCGGGCCGCTTTCCAGCGTTTCACAGACAAAGCCCAGCGGGCTCAGGCGTTGGGCGATCAGTGTTTGGCAGCCAGCATCGTCGGGTGTGACGGAGGCGCGTGCCAACAACGCCTCGGTCAGGCGCAGGGTAGGGGTCATATGCAAATGCGGTACGTGACGTCAGGAACGCACGTCCAAAGTAAAGTCAGAAAACGACGGACCACTGGGTGTAGCCGGTACTGCTGCGGGCGCTTCGGCTGGCGCGACGCCTCGGGCATTGAGCCCAGTCTCGTTTTGAAGCCGCCACATCAGGTTGGTGGGCGAGTCGGCGTATGAAAGGCCTTCTTTGCGGTCCACCTTGCCGCTGATGATCAGGCGCGCGATGTCCGCCTCGAAGGTCTGAGACTCTTCTGCCATGGACTTTTCCAGCGCCTCGCGCACCCCGAAAAAGTCGCCTTTTTCAATCAGCTCGCTGATGAGCCGGGTGTTCACCATCACTTCCACGGCGGGCGTGCGGCCACCGTCCACGGTGCGCATCAGGCGCTGGGAGACAATGGCTTTGAGCGCCGACGCCAGGTCGTTCAGCATCGACGGGCGCACTTCCACCGGGTAGAAGTTCAAAATGCGGTTGAGCGCCTGGTAGCTGTTGTTGGCGTGCATGGTGGCCAGCACCAAATGGCCCGATTGCGAATAGGCCATGGCCTGCGACATCGTTTCCCGGTCGCGGATTTCGCCAATCAAGATCACGTCCGGTGCCTGCCGCAGCGCGTTCTTCAGCGCGATGTGCAGCGACTCGGTGTCGGTGCCCACCTCGCGCTGGTTGACGATCGATTTCTTGTTCTTGAACAGGTATTCAACCGGGTCCTCGATGGTGAGGATATGGCCCGCTGTGTTTTCGTTGCGGTGGTCCAGCAACGCGGCCAGGGTGGTGCTTTTACCGGAGCCGGTTGCACCCACCACCAGAATCAGCCCGCGCTTGGCCAGAATCATCTGCGACAGCACCGGGGGAATGTTCAGTGACTCGATCGCCGGGATGTCGCTGCTGATGTAACGGATGACTACCGCACAACTGCCACGTTGCTTCATGGCGCTGATGCGAAAACGCCCCACACCCGGCAAGGGCACCGCAATGTTCAGCTCGCGGTTGAGGTTGAATTCTTCTAGTTGTACGTCGGACACCACCTCACTGAGGAGTTGGTACGGTCCTTCCACCGGCAGCGGCTGGCTGTTCAACGGCGAACACACGCCGTTGATTTTGATCTGTATCGGCGAATTGGCCGACAGGTACACGTCCGAGGCTTTTTTCTCGCCCATCACGTGCAGGATTTTTTCCATCATGCCCATGGCGTTCTCCCGTATGTACCTGTCTGTTGGCCGATGCTTCAGTCGCGCAGCAGGTCGTTGATGCTGGTCTTGGAGCGGGTTTGCGCGTCCACCCGCTTCACGATGATGGCGGCGTACATGCTGTACGGTGCGCCGTTGGCGGCCGTCTTGGGCAGGTTGCCGCTGACCACCACCGAACCCGAAGGCACGCGGCCGTAGCTGATTTCGCCGGTGGCACGGTCGAAAATCGGGGTGCTCTGGCCCAGGTAGACACCCATGCCCAGCACCGAGTTTTCTTCCACAATCACGCCTTCCACCACTTCAGAGCGTGCACCGATGAAGCAGTTGTCTTCAATCACGGTCGGGTTGGCCTGCAGCGG
>CAZGDZ010000184.1:0-5145 GCA_964524855.1 uncultured Macromonas sp. | reverse complement strand
GCTCCAGAAGCGGCCCATTTCCACTGGGCTGTCGGCCAGTTCGTCGTAGTCGCTGGCCACATATTGACCAAAACCGCTGGCGTTGGTGTCGCGGCCAGGCAGGGCGGTGGCCAATGCCCAATCGGGGTGGGCACTGGGTGCCGTGATGTGCAGTGCGTGTGGTTCCTGCGTCCGACCTTCGGCGCGCAGACACAGGCTGGTGGGGTTGAAAAAGCCGCGCGTCTGGTCCAGAAAGGCGGTGCGGACCGAAGCGTCGAACGCGTAGGCCTGGTATTGCACCGACAGTCGCTTTGTCCCCGCGGGCAATCGGGCTTCCCATTGGTTTTTAGCGATTTGCCGCAATGACAGGGGCTCGCCGTCGGCCTGGGCTTGCATGCCCTGCAGGTGTTGCGAAAATTCGCGCACCAAGTAGCTGCCGGGAATCCAGACAGGCAGGCTCAGGCGTTGTCGACGGGCAGGTTGGTCCAGTTCCAGCGTCACCGAAAACAGGTGATTGCGAACGTCGGGCGCTTCGACCCGATAGCGCACGCCCGGTACGGCGGGCGGTGCGGTGCGGCCCGTGCGTCGGCGGGCACTCATTTTGCGTTGACCAGAGCCTGCTCTACCTGGTCTGCCCCCGCTGCGCCAGGCAGGCGGGTGCCATCCACGAA
Source organism: uncultured Macromonas sp. (assembly GCA_964524855.1). Taxonomy (GTDB): domain Bacteria; phylum Pseudomonadota; class Gammaproteobacteria; order Burkholderiales; family Burkholderiaceae_C; genus CAZGDZ01. Next base: position 4,495 of record CAZGDZ010000184.1, on the reverse strand, counting down.
GAAAGTGGTGGGGGTGCCGGTGATGCGTGTTTTCTGGCCGAAGGCCACGTTGCGGTCCAAAGCGCTGGTGTCGCAGCTCGCGCTGGGCGGTGTCACGTTGCGCAGCATCCAGTCTTCCCAGGCTTTGCTGCGATTTTTGGCGCACCAGATGTTTTGCGACTTCACCACCGAATCTTGGCCGAGGATGGGGTATAGGAAGACGTAGATGGTGACGTCATTGATCTTGGCGATGTCTTTTTCGAAGCGTTTGCAGAAGCCGCAATTCGGATCTTCAAAAATCGCCATCTTGCGTTTGCCGTTGCCACGGACCAGGGTGAAAGCGTCTTTCAGCGGCAGGTCTTTGAAGTCGATGGCAGTGAGCTTTTCCACCCGTTGTTCGGTCAGGTTGGCGCGCGCTTTGGTGTCGATCAGCGCACCTTGCAGCAGAAAGTTGCCTTCGGCATCGGTGTAGAGGATGTCGCTCTGGTTGATGCGCACCTCGAAGAGTCCTTTCATCGGGGTGGGGCTGACTTCGTCAATCTTGGGGAAGTTGGGCAGACGCTCGGTCAGGTTTTTGCGAATAGCGACTTCGTTGGCCGATGCGTTCAATGTGACGGCCAGCAGGCCCGCCAAAACGCAAGCCCAGCGGCTGCGGCTCAGGAAAGAGATCATGGTGAAGTCCTGTGTAGGGGGTCAGTGTGGGGTCGCGGGGCGGCCCATGGCCTGGCGCATCGTCCACTGCTTGAGCGGTGTCAAGCGGTCGAAGTTCCGCAGGCCCCAGCGCCGCAATGCCTGGATGCGGCTGTCTTCGTGGCCGAACAGGCCGTACAGCCCGTCGGTGACCCAGGCCATGACGCTGACGTCGGCCTGGCGCGCCCTTTCGTAGCGGCGCAGCAGGCGCAGGTCGCCCGGCTCGCGCCAATATTCGCGTGCGTGCAGCACGCGCGCCAATTCGGCCACGTCGGCCAAGCCCACGTTCAGGCCTTGTCCGGCCAGCGGGTGCATGGCGTGTGCTGCGTCGCCCGCCAAGGCCAGGCCGGGCTGTACCCAGCGCCGCGCCCGCGACAGTTCCAGCGGCCAGCCGGCTGGTTGGCCCTCAGCTTCCATCGCGCCCAGGGCGCGGTCGCACGCCTGCACCACCTGCTGCGTCAACGCTTCGGTGGGTTGTGCCAGCAGAGCAGCGGCCCTCTCAGGGCTGACCGACCAGACCATCGCCACCGCTTGGCCTTGTTCGCCTTCAAGCGGCAGCAGGGCCAGGATCTCGCCGCCCGCCAGAAACCATTGGCGCGCCACGCCACCGTGCGGACGCTCGGTGCGCCAGCGGGCCGCGACGGCGGTTTGAGGGTAGGGTTTGACCTCGAACTCAAAGCCCGAGGCATCGCGGGTGCGGCTGCGCTTGCCTTCGCAAATCACGGTCAGGTTGGCCGTGGGGCGTTCGGTCAGTCGGTCGATGCCGGGTTGGAAGGCCACGGCCTGGGCCAGCGTGGCTTCCAGCGCGGGCACATCCACAATCCACGACAGCGGCTCGGCGGCGTCGCCGTCAAACCGGACCGAGGCGGCCTGGTCGTTCGCGTCGCTCACCCACATGTGGTGTACCGGTGTCACCGCCGGCGGCTGGTCGGTAGCCTGGGGCCAGACCCGCAGGCCGTCGAGCAGGGTCCGCGAAGCGGTGTTCAGCGCATAGGCGCGGATGTCGGGGGCCGGATGGGCCGGGGGCGGGGTTTGAACCAGGGCCACGCGCAGCCGGTCGCGGGCCAGCAACAGGGCCAACGTGTGGCCCACCACGCCACCACCCAGCACCGCCACGTCGTACTTCTTGCTCATGGTCGCATTGTAGGAGCAGCGTGCACAATCACAGGCTTACCCAAGGAGTGACACCATGGCCGTTGCGCCGTCCGACGCGGACACCCTGCCGTTGAGCATTGAGCAGTTGTGGATATACCCGATCAAAAGCTGTGCTGGCCTGCGCCTGAGCACGGTGGAGTTGCTGGAAACCGGGCTGGAATGGGACCGCACCTGGATGGTGGTGGATGCGCAGGGCGAATTTGTGTCGCAGCGCGAGTTGCCGCGCATGGCCTTGATTCAACCGCGCTTTCGCATGGGGCAGCTCGAACTGCGAGCGCCGGGCATGTTGACGCTGCACCTGGCATTGGATGAGGCTGTGTCACCCCTCCGCGTTCGGGTGTGGGACGACGAGGTGGACGCTTACGACATGGGCGACGTGGCCGCCCAATGGTTCACCGATTTTCTGGGTGCCCGTTCGGTACCTGGGTTGCAGGGTGGTTTGCGTCTGGTGCGCTTCGACCCGGACGTGCGGCGCCTGTCGTCGATGCGCTGGACCGGTGGGGTGGAAGCGCCCAACCAGTTCAGCGACGGTTATCCCTTGCTGGTGCTGTCCAGTGCCGCGCTGGCGGATTTGAACGAACGGCTGGTTGTGCTGGGCCACGCACCGGTGGATGCGACGCGGTTTCGGCCTAACATCGTCCTGGGTGGCCTGGGGGCGCACGATGAGGACCGGTTGGCCGACATCGTGCTCCACGCCCAGGTGGCCGACGCGGCGGCGCCCGCAGTGCGCTTGCAGCCCGTCAAACCGTGTGCGCGCTGCAGCATTCCCGATGTGGACCCGGCCACCGCTGCGGTGGGCCAGGTGGTGGCGCCCTTGCTCCAAACCTATCGCCAAGACCGGCGTTTGATGGGTGCGGTCACGTTTGGCATGAATGCCATCGTGCGCCAGGGCGATGGACAGATGTTGTACGAAGGCATGACCGGCCACGGCACCTGGGGCGCGTGGTGAGTCTGGCGGCGTGCCGCAGCACCTTCACAGCCGCTTGAGCAACCGCCCTTTGTCGAGCCGTATTTTCACGTCTTCTGGCGAGACCGGGGTGACCACGCTGTACTGTGGGTCTTGCGTGTCGCGGCGCCGGGGCGTGCTGACCGAGAGACCATCCGGGTCGGTGATGGCCAGGGTGACGGGGGTGTTGACCCGTTCGCCGCGCCGCACCACCACCGCCGTTTCTGCGGACTTCAGCCGAACATAGGTGCCCGGCGGATACAGCCCGAGTTGCTTGGCAAAAATAGCGCCCAGCGGGCTGGCCTGTGCCTGGGCTTCCTTGAACAGGTTGCTCACCGCCAGGCTGGGCCACAAACCACGCCGATTCACCCGGGGGCTGATGCGGGCGATGAAAATGTCTGCCATGCGCAACAACTGCTGGGCCTGGTTGAGTTCGGTCTTGCCGCCGGGGTAGCCTTTGCCGTCCGGCGTTTCGTGGTGATCGTGCACCAGCTCCAGCCAGAACGGGTCTTCCACCCCGTGTTTGCGCAGCAGGGCCACGGCAGCTTGCGGGTGTTGGTGAATCAGCTCGCGTTGCTCGTCGGTGACCGGTGGGACTTGCACCGCCAATTGGTCTTGCAAGGCGGACATGGCCATGTTCATCGTCAGGGCCGCGCGCATGAGCGACGTGAGCTGGGGTTCGCCGATCTGTGCCAGCGGCGCGATCATGCGGCACAGCACAGCGGCGGTGAGGGCGTGGGTGGCGCTGTAGCCGTAGTCGCGGTCTGACAGCATTTGCACCAGCACGAAGAGCGAATCGTCTTCTTGACCGTCAAGGGTCAACTGGACGCCGGTTTCCACGAACGCCAAGCGTTTATGGAAATCTTTGGCGGCTTCCCCTTCTTGCAGCAAGTTGGCCAAGCGACGCCGCAACGCCGGCCATGCTTCGGCGGGCCGGGCATCCAGCTGTTCACGGACCTCCCTGAGCACAGCGTCCGAAGCGACAGCGGGTGGACTGTCGGGTGCGTTCATGCTGCCCAGTGTATAGCAGTTCCAGCGATTTTCGGTTCAGCTGGCGTAGGGGTTGGGCACACCCAGTGTCGCCAGAATTTGAATTTCCTGGGCTTCCATGGCTTCAGCGTCGGCCTCGCTGGTTTCGTGGTCCCAGCCTTGCGCGTGCAGCGCGCCGTGCACCAGCAGGTGGGTGTAGTGCTGTTGCAGCGTCTTGCCTTGCTCTGCGGCTTCGCGCGCCACCACCGGCGCGCACAGCACCAGGTCGGCCATCACCACCGGCTCCACTTCGTAGTCGAAAGTGAGCACGTTGGTGGCGTAGTCCTTCTGGCGGTAGTCGCGGTTCAGGGCCTGGCCTTCTTCTGCGTCCACGATGCGCACGGTGATTTCGCCGTCGGCATCCAGCGCGTGGCGCAGCCAGCGTTCCACTTTGTGGCGGGGCAAGGCGGCGCGGTGTTCGGCCACACCGTCGAAACGGCCGAATTGCAGGGACAGGGTAAGTTGGGGCAGGGCCATGTCAGACTTTCGGACCGAGTTTGTCGTAAGCGTCCACGATGCGGGCCACCAGCGGGTGGCGCACCACGTCGGCGCTGGTGAGGCGGTTGAAGGCGATGCCTTTGACGCGTTTCAACACCCGCTCGGCGTCAATCAGGCCGCTGAGCTGGGTGCGTGGCAGGTCGATCTGGCTGATATCACCCGTGACGACAGCCTTGCTGCCGAAGCCGATGCGGGTGA
>CAZGDZ010000183.1:0-5173 GCA_964524855.1 uncultured Macromonas sp. | reverse complement strand
ACGTGAACCGCGTGGTGTGGAAGAAATACTGAGGCGGCGTTGCGGATCCTTGTCGTTAGCCAATATTTCTGGCCCGAAAACTTTCGTGTCAATGACCTGGTGAAGGAGTGGTCACAGCGTGGCCACGAAGTCACGGTACTTACCGGCATACCCAATTACCCGGCGGGAAAAGTTTTTGAAGAGTACAGAAAGCAGCCCGGTGCTTTTGCTGAATTCGAGAGCGCCCAAGTGTTGAGAGTCCCTATGTTGCCTCGGGGGACCGGGGGTTTGCGCCTCATGCTGAATTACCTCAGCTTTGTGGCCGGAGCGTGCAGTTTCGGGCCCTGGCGTTTGCGACGCAAGCCCGTTGATGTGATTTTTGTGTTTGAGCCATCGCCTGTGACGGTGGGGATACCTGCGGTCTGTCTGGGCAAGATCAAGAAAGCCCCAGTGGTGTTCTGGGCGCTGGACTTATGGCCCGAGACTTTGGCTGCCGTTGGTGTGGTGCGTTCGCCCCGGGTATTGGGTTGGGTGGGGCACCTGGTGCGCTTCATCTACAACCGCTGCACCCTGGTGTTGGGACAGTCGCGCGGTTTTTTGGGCAGCATTGCCCATTACTGCAATGACAGCGCCAAGATACGCTACTTCCCAAGTTGGGCGGAGGACGTGTTTACGGATCGCAACGTTCAGCCGGCCTCCGAGGTGCCCGAATGGGCCGATGGCTTCACCGTGGTGTTTGCTGGCAACATTGGCGAAGCGCAGGATATGCCTGCAGTGCTGGCAGCAGCAGAACAATTGAAACATAACGCAGCTATCCGCTGGGTCATGGTAGGCGATGGCAGAAAGTCCGGCTGGCTGCAATCCGAAATTGCTAAACGTGGTTTGCAACGCCAAGTGTTACTGCCTGGCCGTTTCCCGGTGGAACGCATGCCAGCGTTCTACGCCCACGCCGATGCGCTGTTGGTCTCACTGAAGCGCGACCCTGTGTTCAGCATGACGATCCCGGGCAAGGTGCAGTCCTACCTGATGGCAGGCATTCCCTTGCTGGGCATGCTGGATGGCGAGGGGGCTGCTGTGATCCGTGACGCCCATGCTGGCTTGACCTGTAGCGCTGGCGATAGCACTGGGTTGGCCAACGCAGTACAGACCCTGGCCGCAATGTCGCCAGAGCAGCGCAAACAACTTGGGTTGAACGGGCGGAACTATGCTCAACAAGAGTTTGGCCGTACCGCTTTGATGGACCGACTTGAAGCACTGCTTGCAGAGGCTGTGACCAAAAGCAAGGCTTGAAGGACAAGAAGATGATTTTGGTTACTGGCGCCAATGGCTTTGTAGGGAGCGCTTTGGTCCAACGGTTGGCGGCAGATTGCACATTAAGTGGTGTGGTGGCAGCAACGCGCAGTCTGGATGTGGCGTTGCCAAGCGGCGTGCATTCTGTTCAAGTGGGTGACATGTTGTCTACGACCGACTGGAGTGACGCGCTGAAGGGTGTGGATGTACTGTTGCATTGCGCGGCACGTGTACATGTGATGAACGATAGAAGCGAGAATCCCCTAGCCGAATTTCGCCTTGTGAATGTAGACGGGACTGCCAATTTGGCGCGCCAAGCAGCGGCCGCAGGGGTGAGACGCTTTGTTTTTCTAAGTTCTGTCAAGGTGAACGGCGAATTCACGGAGCAGGGTCAACGGTTTACCGCCGACGATGCGCCTGCACCAGAAGACCCCTACGGAGTCTCCAAGCACGAGGCGGAGCAGTCACTTCGCCTGATTGCCGCCGAAACAGGCATGGAGGTCGTCATCATCCGCCCGCCGCTGGTGTATGGGCCTGGTGTCAAGGCTAATTTTGCGTCGATGATGCGTTGGCTGGCACGTGGTGTGCCACTGCCACTGGCTGCGGTGACTCAAAACCGCCGCAGCCTCGTGGCGCTGGACAACCTGGTGGATCTGATCGTTACTTGCTTGAACCACCCGGCAGCCGCGAACCAGACTTTCCTGGTGAGTGATGGCGAAGACCTGTCAACGGCGGAACTGCTCAAGCGCATGGGAGTCGCACTGGGCCAACCTGCACGCCTGTTTCCTGTGTCCCCCGCGCTGCTAAAGCTCGGGGCCAAGGCCTTGAACAAACCCGGAATATATCAACGCCTGTGTGGGTCGTTGCAGCTGGACATCACCAAAACCCGCGAACTGTTGGGCTGGACCCCGCCCATATTGGTCGATGAAGGGTTGCGGCGCGCTGCTGAAGGGTTTCGGGCATGAAACGCATGTTTGATTTGGCGTTGGCAATGGTCGTTGCTGTATTTCTCGCCCTCCCTGTTTTGATCGTCGCGCTGGCCGTCAGGCTGACTTCGCCAGGGCCAGTCCTGTACTGGAGCGACAGGGTGGGGCGACACAACCGGATATTCAAAATGCCCAAGTTCCGCAGCATGCGCATTGATACTCCTGCTGTGGCCACGCACCTTTTGCAGAACCCCGGCCAATGGCTCACGCCCATTGGCTCTTTCCTGCGCAAATCCAGCTTGGATGAGTTGCCCCAGCTCTGGAGCATCCTCAAAGGCGACATGAGCTTTGTGGGTCCACGCCCGGCGTTGTTCAACCAGGACGACCTGATTGCGTTGCGGACTGAAAAGGGCGTTCATGAATTGGTGCCAGGCCTGACCGGATGGGCCCAGGTCAACGGACGCGACGAACTGCCCATTCCGCAAAAGGTGCAGTTGGACGCTGAATATTTGCAACGCCAGTCATTCCTGTTGGATCTGAAGATACTGTGGATGACAGCGTTGAAGGTGTTGGCCAGGGACGGGGTGTCGCATTGAAAAACTCGATTGTTAAATTGGCAGCGGTTCCAGTACTGGCGCTGCCACGAACTGCAAAGCGCCTGGTCGCCCTGTCTGTTGATCTGGGCCTCTGCGTGCTGACCGTTTGGCTGGCTTATTACCTGCGGCTGGGCGAGTTTGTCGCTCTCGCCGGCAATGCCTTGTGGGCGGTGGTGGCGGCCATTGGCCTTGCTTTACCTATCTTCATCGTTTCTGGCCTGTACCGCGCCATCTTCCGCTACAGCGGCTGGCCGGCCTTGCTGGCGGTGGCCCGTGCCGTGGGCATTTATGCCGTGCTGTACATGTCCATTTTTACCGCCATCGGCATCACCGGGGTGCCGCGCACGGTCGGCATCATCCAGCCCATTTTGCTGCTGCTCTTCGTCGGCGCCTCCAGGGCGCTGGCCCGTGTCTGGCTGGGTGACCAGTACCAGAGCATTTTGAAGCGGGCCGCTAGGCCCAAGGTGTTGATTTACGGCGCCGGCAGCACGGGCCGCCAGTTGGCAGCGGCCATGGCCAACAGCCACGAAATGCAGGTGGCGGGTTTTCTGGACGACGACGACCGCCTGCACGGCCATGTGCTGAATGGGCAGCCCATCTACAACCCGGCCGATTTGGAGCATGTGGTGGCCACGCTCCACATCAGCGATGTGCTGTTGGCCATGCCCAGCCTCACGCGCCGCCGCCGCAACGAAATCCTCGGCCAGATCAGCAGCGCCCGCGTAGCGGTTCGCACGCTGCCCAGCGTGACCGATCTGGCCCAAGGCAAGGTCAGCATTTCCGATCTGCGAGAGCTCGACATTGACGACCTGCTAGGTCGCGAGCCTGTAGCACCCAACCACCTCCTGCTGGCCAAGAACGTGGTCGGCAAGGTGGTGACGGTGACGGGCGCCGGTGGCTCCATCGGCAGCGAACTCTGCCGCCAGATTCTGGCCGTGGGACCAGCCAAGTTGCTGTTGATCGAGCAAAGCGAATTCGCCTTGTACGCCATTCACCAGGAACTCGAAGAAAAGCTGGCGCAGAGCCCAACGCCCAACAAGCCTACGCTGGTGCCCCTGCTGGCCTCGGTGCAGGACGACGAGCGCATGCGCGAGATCCTGTCCACCTGGCGCCCCGCCACGGTGTACCACGCTGCCGCTTACAAGCACGTGCCGCTGGTGGAGCACAACCCGGCTGCGGGCATCAAGAACAACGTGCTGGGCACGCTGCGCACCGCCCAGGCCGCCGCCGAAAATGGCGTGGCCGACTTCGTGCTCATCAGCACCGACAAGGCGGTGCGTCCCACCAACGTGATGGGTGCCAGCAAACGCCTGGCCGAAATGGCTTTGCAGGCCCTGGCCGCCACACAGTCCAGCACGCAGGGCGTCACCAAGTTCAGCATGGTGCGTTTTGGCAACGTGCTGGGTTCATCCGGCTCGGTGGTGCCCAAGTTCCGCCAGCAAATCCGCGACGGTGGGCCCATCACGCTCACCCATCCAGAGGTCACGCGCTACTTCATGACCATCCCGGAAGCGGCCCAACTCGTCATCCAGGCCGGCGCCATGGCCAAGGGCGGCGATGTGTTCGTGCTTGACATGGGCCAGCCCGTGCGCATCATCGACCTGGCGCGCCGCATGGTGGAGCTGTCGGGCCTGACGGTGAAGGACGACGAGCACCCCGAAGGCGACATCGCCATCGAAGTGACCGGCCTGCGCCCTGGCGAAAAGCTGTACGAGGAACTGCTGATAGGCGACGACCCCAAACCCACCCAGCACCCCCGCATCATGAAAGCCCACGAGGAATTCATTCCCTGGGCCGAATTCGAGGCGAAGCTGCGTTCGCTGGAACTGGCCTTGAACGTCAACGATGTGGGCGTGGTCCGTTTGATGCTGCAGCAGTTGGTGGCCGGCTACGTGCCCAATGACGACATCGTGGATTGGGTGTACATGGAGCAAGGCGCTGACGCCAGGGCGCTGGCGAGTGCTGGCTGAAAAGACATGACCCTTTCATCCATTTCTAATCGCTGCAATACAGCCGCCATGTGGACACTGGTGGCTGCTTTCGGCGCTTTTCCCATCTCAGCGGCTTACTTGATCCCCGCCAAGTCCCGCAGCACCTGCACCTTGTCGGTCCGCTCCCAGGTGAACTCGGGCTCGTCGCGGCCAAAGTGGCCGTAGGCGGCCGTCTTGCCGTACACCGGGCGCAGCAGGTCCAGCATCTGGATGATGCCGCGTGGGCGCAGGTCGAACACCTCGTTGACGATTTTGGAGATCTGCTCGTCAGATACCACGCCGGTGCCTTCGGTGTACACCGTCACGTTCATCGGGCGGGCCACGCCAATCGCGTACGCCACCTGGATCTGGCACTGCTTGGCCAGGCCGGCGGCCACGATGTTCTTGGCCA
>CAZGDZ010000182.1:0-5246 GCA_964524855.1 uncultured Macromonas sp. | reverse complement strand
AAGCATGACCTGTCGCGCCATTTCTCCATCCTCCAATTCGGCGGCATAAGTCAGTTCCTGATGATGGCGCAGACTCTGCTCCAGCTCCTGTGGCGTGTACAAGAAAAACGACCGGACGATGATCGGCATGTCAATCATGGTTTCCAGCATGAGACGCAAGCGCGGAGAGCCTGAATACTCCATCAACGTTCGGTGAAACGTCCGGTTGGCCTCCTGTATGGAGGTTATTGCATCGGGCGAGCCGGAACGAATGGCTGCCTCCATCTGCGCGTTGCTGGCTTGCAAGCGCTTGACCATCGCGGCGTCGCCATTGATCACGGCCAAGCTTGCAGCGTATGGCTCCAGCATCATCCTGAGCTGGAAGGTTTCTTCAATGTCCTTGTCGTTCCACTCGGCGATGTGCACGCCCTGGCCCGAATCTATGGTGGCCAGCCCGTCGTCAACCAAACGCCGCAGCGCCGCGCGAATTGGGGACCGGCTGACACCGAACTCCTCGGCCAGCGGCTCTTCTTTGAGATGAGCGCCTGGCGCGTAGTGGCCGCCAATGATGCGTTGGCGCAGCACTTCGTATGCCTTGTCCCGACTTCGACTCATGGGTGTGATCTCCTGGGTTGATTGTACGTAGACCCAGATTTACCCGCCCCCCCACAAGAAATGTATGTTTTATGTACTTTAATTGCAGGGTTTACCCTGTGATTTCGGTTTCTTATTGAATTCTATGTATTTTTTATGTATTATTCGGTCAAGGAGACACTAATCATGAAGATCGCAATTGTTGGCGTTGGTGAGGTTGGCAGGTGCTACGCAAAAGCGTTGCATGCTGCAGGACATGAGGTGCTGTTGTGCGAGGCCTACCCGTCTGCGGCCGCGCAAGCGTTGGCCGCTGAGCTGAACCAATCGCTGCAGCTTGAACCCGGCCCTTGGTTGGCGGCCGTGGATTGGGTGATGTCGTGCGTGACGGGCACCCATGCCTTGAGCGTCGTCATAGCCTGCTCGCCACACATGCATCGCGATGCCCGATTTGTGGATATGACCACCGCGAGTCCGTCCACTAAAAAGCACGCAGCGCAATCCGCCACGGCGGCAGGGCTGCAGTACGTGGATGTGGCCATCATGGGTGCTATTACCTTGAATTGGGTCCGCACGCCCTTGCTGGCCTCGGGTCACAGCGCCCAAGCATTCGCGGATCTGATGGTGTCTGCTGGCGGTCGGGTCCAAGTAATTGCGGGAGGTCGCGCCGGAGATGCGATCTCATTGAAGATTTTGCGCAGCGTCTTCACCAAGGGCATGGAAGCGCTGACTGTGGAATTGCTGGTCAGCGCCGAACGCCAGGGATTGCGAGAGCAGTTGTTCGAGCAATTGCACGACATTGATGAAAGCCCGTTGCGGGAATTCATGGAAATGCTGGTGCGCACGCATGTGGTCCATGCCGCCCGGCGTGCCCATGAGGTTCACGACGCCCAGGAGGTCATGCAGGCGCAAGGCCAGACCTCCGTGGTGCTCCCCGGTGTCGAGCAGAGGTTTCTCAATACTGCAGAACACCTCAAGACACGGCCGATGAGCGACCCCTATCCGACGATCGAGACTGCACTTCAATGGCTGCTCTCGACCCAAGACGCCTGATTCACCTCACTCTACCCTAGGAAGATCATGAGTTCCCCCGATCAAATTGCCCGGCTGCGCGAACTGGGCGCAGCCACCGTGTATGAAGCGCAGGGCGCATTCGGTGCCTTGGACAGCGGCATCAAGCCAATCGATGGCGCCAGCCGCGTGGCAGGCCCCGCAGTGACAGTAGATGCACGCCCTGCCGACAACCTCATCCTTCACCATGCAGTGCTTCAGGCCCAACCGGGGGACGTGCTGGTGGTAGACGCCAAAGGCTTTGTCGAGGCGGGCCCCTGGGGCGACGTCTTGACCGTTCTGGCGCAAAAGCGGGGCATTGCGGGGCTCATCATCAACGGCGCGGTCCGAGACGCGAACACCATCATTGACCTGGGCTTTCCGGTGTTCTGCCGGGGTTTATCCATCAAGAGCACGGGCAAGCAGCAGGCGGGCCGAGTCAATGTGCCGATCTGCATCGGTGACACGCCGATAGAACCGGGCGACATCATCGTGGGTGACCGTGATGGCGTATGCGTGGTGCCACGCAACGGCGTTGAGCGCGCCATTGCAATGAGCGAACAACGGGAGGCCAAAGAAGAAGTGATGCGCCGTGCAATTGAGCAAGGCGCGAACACGGTAGAGCTCATGAACCTGGGCGAAACCCTCAAACGTCTGGGCATCGTTTAACCCACCCCCACTGGAGACAATCCATGAAACTTGCATCAAAACTGTTGGCAGCCATTACTGCTGGTTCTCTGCTGACCGTGGCGCCTGCCATTGCCGCAGATCCTTATCCCTCGAAACCGATCCGCATGGTGGTTGCATTCCCGGCTGGCGGTTCAGCCGACATCAATGCGCGAAGCGTAGGCCAACAACTTGCCAAGGAGTTGGGCGGCGTCATCATCGTGGACAACAAAGGCGGAGCAGGTGGAAACGTCGGAGCCGTTGAAGCTAAGCGAGCGCCGGCCGATGGATACACGCTCTTTTATGCAACATCTGCGATAGTTTTGGCACCGTCTTTGTATGCCAATCCAGGTTTTGACCCGTATGCCGATTTCATCCCGATTTCGTTGACAGCGACGATTCCGTTGGCGCTGGTGGTGAACGCTGGGTTGCCGCCCAAGAACTTTGGTGAATTTGTCAACTGGGCCAAAGGTCAAGGGGGGAAACTGAACTATGCCTCCTCTGGCGCTGGTGCTCTTCTGCACTTGGCGGGAGCATTGTTCACCTCAGAGTTCGGGATTTCCGCAAATCACATTCCCTACCGGGGTAGCGCACCGGCTGTGAACGACCTCCTTGGCGGGCAAACGCAGTTTATGTTTCTTCCGGTCAATGAAGCTACGGCACATGTACAGAGTGGCAAGTTGCGTGCGCTCGCCATAACCAGTGACAAGCGCGTTTCGTCGCTGCCGCAGGTCCCAACCATTCATGAGGCGTCTGGCAAAGCCAACATGGAGATGGGCGCATGGCAAGGGCTTGTTGTGCCCAAAGGGACCCCGGATGATGTTGTCAAGAAGTTGTCTGCCGCTCTGCAAAAGACGCTTCGCGATAAAGAATTGGTCAATCGTCTGGAGGGGCAAGGCTCGGTGATTCTGGGTGGCACACAGAAACAGTACGTCGATTACATGCACACCGAGGGTGAACGTTGGGCCAATGTGATCAAGAAGAACGACATCAAACTGGACTGACAAACGAGGAGGGGGCGAGCCAGCCCCCTCTTTGGGCGTGTTACCAGCGTCCTTTCATATTTCAGTCTGAAGTTGACAAAAAAATGAAATCCCTCCTCATCGCCAACCGAGGCGAGATTGCGATCCGCGTGATGCGCGCAGCCACCGAGATGGGGCTGCGCACGGTGGCGGTGTATTCCACCGAAGACCGCTTTGCCCTGCACCGCTTCAAGGCCGACGAGAGCTACCTGATCGGTGTCGGCCAGAAGCCCATTGCCGCCTACCTCGACATCGACGAGATGCTGCGCGTGGCCAAGCAGGCCAAGGTCGATGCGATCCACCCCGGCTACGGCTTCCTGTCGGAGAACCCCGACTTTGCCGATGCATGCGAAGCTGCGGGTATCGCCTTCATCGGCCCCAAGGGTGATGTGATGAGGACGCTGGGCAACAAGGTGGCCGCGCGCAACCTGGCCGAGTCGGTGGGCGTGCCCGTGATGCCCGCCACACCTCCGCTGCCGCGTGACGATGCCACCTGCCTGAGCCTGGCGGCATCCATCGGCTACCCCGTCATGCTCAAGGCCAGCTGGGGCGGGGGAGGGCGCGGCATGCGCATCATCCACAACGACCAGGAACTGCTCACCCAGATGCCCGTGGCGCGCAGCGAAGCGCTGTCCGCCTTCGGCAACGACGAGATCTACCTCGAGAAACTGGTGCAGCGCGCCCGCCACGTCGAAGTGCAGATCCTGGGCGACACCCACGGCCACCTGCTGCACCTCTACGAGCGCGACTGCTCGGTGCAACGGCGCAACCAGAAAGTGGTCGAGCGCGCCCCCGCGCCTTACCTCACCCCCGTGCAGCGCAGAGACCTGTGCGAAGCCGCCTTGTGCCTGGGCCGTGCGGTGAAGTACACCCATGCGGGCACCGTCGAATTCCTCAGGGACGCCGACACCGGCCAGTTCTACTTCATCGAAGTCAACCCACGCATCCAGGTCGAACACACCGTCACCGAGCAAGTCACCGGTATCGACCTGGTCAAGGCCCAGATAGCCATCACGCAAGGCGCCGTCATCGGCGAACCTGGGGCCATCGTCCCGCACCAGGAGCAGATCCGCCTCAACGGCCACGCCCTGCAGTGCCGCGTCACCACCGAAGACCCCGAGAAGAACTTCGTGCCCGACTATGGGCGGCTCAGCACCTACCGCTCCAGCGGCGGCTTTGGTGTGCGCCTGGACAGCGGCACCGCCTACTCGGGCGCCGTCATCACCCCGTTCTACGACAGCCTGCTGGTCAAGGTCACCACCTGGGGCTCGACGGCCGATGACGCCATCGCACGCATGGACCGCTCGCTGCGCGAGTTCCGCATCCGGGGCGTGGCCACCAACCTGCCGTTCCTGGAGAACGTCATCGCCCACCCGCTCTTCAAGAACGGGCAGTGCACCACGCGCTTCATCGACCAGACCCCCGAGCTGCTCAAGTTCACCCCGCGGCGCGACCGCGCCACCAAGCTCTTGAAGTACCTGGGCGAGGTCAGCGTCAACGGCCACCCCGAGATGAAGGGCAGAACGCTCCCCGAGTTGCCACTGGCCAGCCCCATCAAACCCGCGTGCGACCTGAGTGTTCCACCCACACCCGGTACGCGCGAGTTGCTCAAGGAACTCGGCCCCGACACCTTCGCGCAATGGATCAAGGCCCAGCAACGCGTGCTGCTGACCGACACCACCCTGCGTGACGCCCACCAGTCGCTGCTGGCCACGCGCATGCGTACCCGCGACATGGTGGACATTGCCCCGCACTACGCACGGCTGCTGCCCGGGCTCTTCTCGCTCGAATGCTGGGGCGGTGCCACCTTCGACGTGGCCATGCGCTTCCTCAACGAAGACCCGTGGGAGCGGCTGGCCCAACTGCGCCAGGCCGTGCCCAACGTGCTGCTGCAGATGCTGCTGCGCGCCTCCAACGCCGTCGGCTACACCAACTACC
>CAZGDZ010000181.1:4956-5269 GCA_964524855.1 uncultured Macromonas sp. | reverse complement strand
CGCGCTGGCGAACTTGCTGTACTTGCCCAGCAAGCCCACCATCTGGCCGTAGATGCGGGGGTTGGCGGCCAGGCATTCGCGCTGTTCCAGGAAGTCGGCTTCGCCGGTGAAGTTGCCCACCAGGCCACCGGCCTCGGTCACCAGCAGCGACCCAGCGGCCACGTCCCAGGGGCTGAGGCCGGTTTCAAAGAAACCGTCGGCAAAGCCGGCCGCGATGTAGGCCAGGTCCAGCGCGGCGGCGCCCGGGCGGCGCACGCCAGCTACTTTGGGCATCACGTCCTGCAACATCTGCATGTAGGTCTGAAATTGGTCG
>CAZGDZ010000181.1:0-4946 GCA_964524855.1 uncultured Macromonas sp. | reverse complement strand
GCCCGGGCGGAACGGAAAGCCGGTGCTGAGCAGGCAGTCGCGCAGCATGGTGCGCTTGGCCACGCGGATGCGGCGGTCGTTCAGGTAAGCGCCCCGGCCCTTGGTGGCGCAGAACAGGTCGTTGCGGGTGGGGTCGTACACCACGGCTTGTTCGATTTTGCCGTGCACCATCAAGGCGATGCTGACGCAATAAACCGGGAAGCCGTGGATGAAGTTGGTGGTGCCATCGAGCGGATCGATGATCCACACGAAACCTTTGTCGCGACCTTTGCCCTCCCTGCGGCCCGATTCCTCGGCCCAAATGCCGTGGTCGGGGTAGGCACCCAGCAGCGTCTCGATGATGACTTTTTCGGCCGCGTGGTCGATTTCGGTGACGAAATCGTTGGTCTGCTTGGCAGACACGCGCACAGATTCGACATCGAGTGCCGCGCGGTTGATGATGGCGCCGGCGGCGCGGGCGGCCTTGATGGCCACGTTGAGCATGGGGTGCAAATGGGAGGACATGGATTGTGCGAGGAACAAAGGTAGGCTGCGCGATGACAGCGACAATAGCGCAATTTTACTTGGGGCGACGCCCCGGCGCAACGTGAGCACTGTTTTTCCATTCACCCGCTTCGTTTTGATCGAAACCAGCCACGCCGGCAACGTCGGCGCGGTGGCACGCGCCATGAAGGTGATGGGCTTTGACGATCTGGTGCTGGTGCGGCCCCGCTGGCCCGATGTGTTGCAGCGCGATGAGGCGGTGGATCGTTCCAGCGGCGCCACCGATGTGCTGGCCCGCGCCCGTGTGGTGGACACGCTGGACGAAGCCCTGGAGGGTGTGACCCACCTGTGCGCCACCGCCATGACGCCGCGCGACTTTGGCCCGCCGACCCGCGCGCCGCGCGAACACTTTGCCACCTTGTTGCAGCCACCAGAAGTGGGCAGCGAGCGTGGCGTGGCGTTTCTGTTCGGCTCCGAACGCTACGGCATGCGCAACGAAGACGTCTACCGCTGCCACGTGTGCCTGAGCATCCCCACCGCGCCGGATTACGGCTCGCTCAACCTGGCGGCGGCGGTGCAGTTGCTGGCCTACGAGTGGCGCCAGGCGCTGGGCGGCTTTGGGGCGAGTCAACCACCGGTGGCCTCGCCTTCGGGCACCGACCAACCCGCAGACGCTCAGGCGCTGACGGGACTGCTGGCGCACTGGGAGCAGGCGCTGGCGGCGGTCGATTTTCTCGATCCCGCCGCGCCCAAAAAGCTGATGCCGCGTTTGAACCAGTTGCTCAACCGCGCGCAACCGACGGAGGCCGAAGTCCACATCTTGCGCGGGGTGGCGCGCGCCATGCAGCGCGTGGCCGAACGCGCGAAGCGCTAGACTCGGGGCCACAAAGCAAGTCCTATGTTTGAACGCCTCAAATCCGACATCAATTGCATTCTGGAGCGCGATCCGGCCGCGCGGTCCCGCTGGGAGGTGCTGACCTGTTACCCCGGACTGCACGCCGTGTTGCTGCACCGGCCTGCGCACTGGTGCTGGTTGCATGGCTTCAAGTGGATGGGGCGCTTCATTTCGCACATCGCGCGCTGGCTGACCGGCATCGAAATCCATCCCGGCGCCAAGGTGGGCAACCGTGTGTTTTTCGACCACGCGATGGGCGTGGTGGTGGGTGAAACCGCCGAAATCGGCGACGGTTGCACCATCTACCAGGGCGTGACGCTGGGCGGAACATCGCTGTACAAGGGGGCCAAGCGCCATCCCACGCTGGGCAAGGACGTGGTGGTGAGCGCGGGCGCCAAGGTGCTGGGTGGCTTCGAGGTGGGCGATGGCGCCAAGATCGGCAGCAACGCGGTGGTGATCAAACCCGTGCCTGCAGGGGCCACGGCGGTGGGCATCCCGGCGCGCATCATCCCCAGCAAGCGCGGCGAAAGCGCCGATGTGAGCGAGTCGCCGCAAAAATTCTCAGCCTACGGCATCACCCAGGACGACGATCCGCTGTCGCAAGCCATGCGCGGTTTGATTGACAACGCCGCAGGCCACGAGCACCAGATCGCACTGTTGTGGCAGGCGATTGAAAAGCTGTCGTGCGCCAAAGCGCCGGGATTGCCACCCGATGCAGCCAAGGTCGAACACTTCGAGTTGAAGAAATTCAACGACCTGGTGGGCAAGTGAGCGCCTGAACGGCGCTCTTCTCAGCCCTGTGCCGTGGGGCGGATCGCGCTTTTTGGCCGGAACACCTTGCACACGGCGTCGTCTGTTTCCAGGTAAGGCCCGCCAATCAGGTCGATGCAATACGGCACGGCGGCAAAAATGCCGGGCACCAGCGTTTGCCCGTCCGCGTCTTTCAGGCCTTCCAGTGTTTCGGCAATGCTCTTCGGTTGGCCCGGCAGGTTGATGATCAGCGTCTGGTGGCGAATGACAGCGACCTGGCGCGACAGGATGGCCGTGGGCACGAACTTCAGGCTTATCTGGCGCATTTGCTCGCCGAATCCGGGCATTTCCTTGTGGGCGACGGCCAGTGTGGCTTCGGGGGTCACGTCGCGCGGCGCCGGCCCGGTGCCGCCGGTGGTCAGCACCAACGCACAGCCCGCGTCCACCAGTTCAATCAGCGTCTGGCTGATGGTGGCCTGCTCGTCGGGGATGAGGCGCGCCTCGAAGGTGATAGGGTTTTTCAGCGCGCGGCTCAACCATGCTTGCAGCGCGGGCAAGCCCTTGTCCTCATAGACGCCGGTGCTGGCGCGGTCGCTGACGGAGACGATGCCGATTTTGACGGGGTCGAGCGTGCTCATGACTGGTCTTGGGCCTGGGCCTGGGCTGCGTCCAAGCGGGCGCGCACCAGTTGAAAAATTTCGCGGTAGCTTTTGCCGTGGCGCACGGCTTCGCCCGCCCGTTCGGCGGCGGCGTTGTCTTGCGCGTCCTTGCGCGCTTGGCGAATCAGGGATCGCAGGTGTTGCAGGTCCGCGTCGGGGTCGCCTTGCAGCCAGTCTTGCAGCGCCTGGTCGTTGGCGATCAGGCGATCGCGCCACTGCTCGGCCAGGTGCAGGCGCAGGGTGTCGGCCGCGCTGCCTTGGTGCTGCACTTCCAGAGCGGCTTCAATCGCCTGCACCGTGTCTTCATCCAGCTTGCGCATCAGTTTGCCGATGAACTGCATCTGCCGGCGCTTGCCCTCGAAGTTGGTGATGCGCTTGGCATCGGCCAGTGCTTCGAGCAGCTTGTCGGGCAGGTTCAGCTTGTCCATCAGCCCTTGGCGCAAGGACAGCAACTGTTCGCCGAGCGATTGCAGGTGATCGCTGATTTTTTTCAGGTCGGTCTTGCTGAGTTCGACGTCGCCTTTGAGTTCGCGTTTGAGTTCGAGATCGAGTTCGCTGCCTTCTGCAACGAAATGGCCCTTGACGAAGTAGCCTTTGGTGGGTTTGCGTGCCATCCAAGTATCATAGCCGCCAGCATGAAAAAGTCCGTTTCCGTTCAGCAGCCCGATCAGGGTTTTCAGTACAGCCGCGTTCAGTTCGAGGAATTGGCCGACCTGGCTTTGTTACACGCCAAAAAGTTGGGTGCCACCGATGGCGGGGTGGAGGTGTCCGAAGGCTCGGGGCTGAGCGTCTCGGTTCGCAAGGGCGAGTTGGAGAACGTGGAGCGCAACCGCGACAAGTCGCTCGGCGTTACGGTGTACTTGGGCCAGCGGCGCGGCAACGCATCTACCTCCGATTTTTCGGCAGCGGCCATACGCCAGACGGTTCAGGCCGCCTATGACATTGCCCGCTTCACCGCAGAAGACCCGGTGGCCGGTCTGCCCGATGAGCAGGACATCGCCAACGACTACCCGGACCTGGACCTGTTCCACCCTTGGGCCATCAACGCAGAGGAGGCGATTCGCATCGCCCTGCAGTGCGAGGCGGCAGCGTTGGGGACGAGCAAGAAGATCACCAACAGTGAAGGCGCGGGTGTGTCGGCCCAACAGTCGCACTTTTTCACCGAGCACCTGCGTGGTGGTGAGCGCGGCCGCGCCGGCATTTTCCGGGGCGGCTACGCCAGTTCGCGCCACAGCTTTTCGGTGGCGCCCATTGCGGGCAAAGGCGCCCACATGCAGCGTGACTATTGGTTCAGTTCCCAGCGTTCGCCGGTCGATTTGGCGAGCCCGGAGGCGGTGGGGCGCTACGCAGCCGAGCGCGCGTTGGCGCGCCTGAACCCGCGCAAGGTGGCCACCACCGAATGCCCGGTGCTGTTCGAAGCGCCGTTGGCCGCTGGCTTGCTGGGCGCGTTCGCCCAGGCTGTCAGTGGCGGCGCGCTGTACCGCAAAACCACCTTCCTGGCCGACAGCCTGGGCCGCCAAGTGTTTCCCAAGCACATCGACATTTTCGAAGACCCGCTGATTTTGGGTGGCAAAGGCAGCGCCCCGTTCGACGACGAGGGCGTGAAAACCGTGGCACGCCAGGTGGTGAGCGCCGGGTGCGTGAAGGGCTACTTCCTGAGCACCTACTCGGCCCGCAAACTGGGCATGCGCACCACCGGCAACGCGGGTGGCTCGCACAACCTCTACTTCACCAGTCGGCAGACCCAGGACGGTGACGACCTGGACGCGATGCTGCGCAAGTTGGGCACTGGCTTGTTCGTGACCGAACTCATGGGGCAGGGCGTGAACTACGTCACCGGCGATTATTCGCGTGGCGCGGCCGGCTACTGGGTGGAAAACGGCCAGATCGCGTTTCCGGTGCAGGAAATCACCATCGCCGGCAACTTGAAAGACATGTTCCAAGGCATCGAGGCCGTGGGTTCCGATGTCTATGGCTACGGTGCCAAGAATGTGGGTTCGGTCCTGATCAACCGGATGAAACTGGCCGGCAGTTGATCGCTTGGACTGGTGGGGTTCTGCCCCACCTTGAGTGCGGCGCTTTCGGAGTCAGTGTGCCTCTGGAAGCGGTCGAACCGTCACTGGCCGATGCCACAGCGTTTGCATCACGCGCTGGCCTTG
>CAZGDZ010000180.1:0-5293 GCA_964524855.1 uncultured Macromonas sp. | reverse complement strand
GGCGTCTCGCGCGGTGTCATCGAAACTGGTGCGGGCATCTGCGATCAGCTTGTCAAACTCGTCGTTGCCGAAGTGGCCCCAGTTGTTGGAAACCGGCGGGAAGGTCTTGGTGCTGGTGAAACGCACCATGCCGAAGAACGGATCCATGGCAGCGTAGCTGACGTTGATGGCATGCGCACCGTTGGCCGATGGGTGCTTGGCACCCTGACGCCAGTTGGTGAACAAGGTGTTCCATTCGATGACGTCGAACTCCACGTCGAAGTAGCACTGCTTGAGGGACTGCTGCACGAACTCGTTCATGGGCAGCGGCTGCATCTGGCCTGAGCCGGATGCGGAGATCTGCACTTTGACCTTCAGCGGCTTGGCAGCACTGTGACCGGCGTCGGTCATCAGCTTGCGGGCAGCGGCCACGTCGTACTTGATGTCGAACTTGGGGTTGCCCCACCATGGGTGACCCGGGGGCACGGTGCCTTTGGGGACGGCCATCATGCCGCCCAGCAGGGTTTTCATGCCCTCGCGGTCCACGCACAGGTTGGCCGCGTGGCGCACGCGCTTGTCCAGCCAGGGCGACCCCTCGGCAAAAGACAGCTGCCACGGCCAGACGTGGGGCTGGGCATTGGCCTCGATCTTGAAGCCACGCTGGCGAATCTGGGGCATGGCGTCGGGCGCCGGAGCCTCAATCCAGTCCACCTGACCCGACAACAGGGCGGCGGTGCGAGCGTTGGCTTCAGGCATGGGCATCAACACCACGCGATCCACCTTGGGCGTGCGCTTGGGGTCCCAGTAAGCCTTGTTGGCAACCAGCTCCAGGCGTTCGCGCGGCAGGAAGCGCGCCATCTTGAAGGGGCCGGAGCCAGAGGCGTCAGCGGCAAAGGCAGTCCACGCGTTCTTGGCCTTGTCGGCCGGGGTCGCTCCTGCGGCGGCCTCAAACTTTTTCTGCCAGTGTGCGGGCGAGGCAATGAACAGGTTGGTCAGGTTCAGCGGCAGGAAGGCATCGGGCTCGCTGGTGGTCAACTCCACCGTCAGGTTGTCAATTTTGCGAGCGCTGCGCAGCGTGGGCATGCGGCTGGCGGTCACCCCGACCTGGCTTGCGTCGAAGTGGACCGCATCCTTGTCCAGCACCTTCTGCACGTTCCAAACAATCGCGTCGGCCGTGAGGTCTGAACCATCATGGAACTTCACACCCGGGCGCAGCTTGAACACCCACTTGGTCTTGTCCTTGGCGTCCACCGTCCACGAGGTGGCCAAGCCAGGCATCAGTACGCTCGGGCCGTCGGCCTTGGACAAATCCCAGTGCGTCAAGGCGTCGTACATGGGAATGCCGGTGAAACGATTGCCTTCAAAACCCTGGTCTGGCTGGCCCAGAGTACGGGGAATGTCGGCAGCCGTCATGGCAATGCGCAGCACCTTTTCCTGGGCCAGCACGGCCGGGGCAGACAAGGCGGTGAGCAAGCCGACGGCCAAACCCAGGCCCACGACCCGGGGGGCAAAGCGATGTGTGAAAGTTGACCGATTCATCATGACTCCAGCGGTTGGGGTTGCTATTCAGACGGTGAAACCGGTCGGGACGTCCGTGATTCGGAGCGCCTGACCTGGCAAGGTTTTTGTATGCAATCACCATGCCAGGCGCTGGATTAGCTATAAAGCGTTTGCGTTTCCAGATTCGAAACGCACCGTTTTGTATGCAAAATCCCCAAACCAGTGCCTCCTGACACCACTTTGGAGACCTCATGAAACTGCTCGTCATCAACCCCAACACCACCGCCACCATGACGGATGCCATCGGGCAAGCCGCACGAGCGGTGGCACTGCCCGGCACCCATATCGTCACCGCGCAACCCAGCTTCGGCCCGGTCTCTATCGAATGCCATTACGACGAGGTGTTTGCAGCGGCCGGCGTGGCCGAACAGGTGCGGCTGGCCCAGACCTGGGCACCCGATGCTGTAGTGGTGGCCTGCTTTGGCGACCCTGGGCTGGACGCTGCGCGCGAATTGAGCGGCGAGCCAGTACTGGGGATTGCCGAGGCCGCCTTCCATCTGGCGGCCCTGGTGTCCACCAGCTTTTCGGTGGTGACCACACTGAAGCGCACCTGCACCATGGCAGAGCGGCTGCTACACCGCTACGGCTTCGAGCGCCACTGCCGCGGCGTGCACGGCACCGATATCCCGGTACTCGACTTGGAACACTGCAGCGCCGACACCCTGGGGGCCATCGAAGTTGCGGCTCGGGAGGCTCTGGCACGCGACCACT
The DNA here is from genome assembly GCA_964524855.1 of uncultured Macromonas sp. Taxonomy (GTDB): domain Bacteria; phylum Pseudomonadota; class Gammaproteobacteria; order Burkholderiales; family Burkholderiaceae_C; genus CAZGDZ01. Next base: position 3,043 of record CAZGDZ010000180.1, on the reverse strand, counting down.
CTGGGGCGATCGTGCTGGGCTGCGCCGGCATGGCGCCCTTGTGCGCGCACCTTAGCCAACGCCTGGGGGTACCGGTCATCGACGGCGTGGCCGCTGCCGTCAAACTGGCCGAATCGCTGGTGGGCCTGGGTCTGCAAACCAGCCGACAGGGCGACTATGCGCCACCTGGCCCCAAGCCCTTCGCAGGCTGGGCAGCACCACTGGGCTTCGCTCAGTCGTCGGCCGCGTCCAACCCTGGGAACAGCACCTCGGTGTAACCCAGGCGCGTCAGGTCGGTCATGCGGGTGGGGTACAAGCGACCGATCAGGTGATCGCATTCGTGCTGCACCACACGAGCGTGAAAACCACTCACCATTCGCTCCAGCGGCTGGCCATGCTCGTCCATGCCTCGGTAAACGATGTGGCGGTGACGCGGCACCACGCCGCGCAGGCCGGGCACCGAGAGGCAACCCTCCCAGCCCTCCTCCATTTCATCGCCCAGCGGTTCGATCACCGGGTTGATGAGCACGGTGCGCGGTACCACCGGCGCTTCGGGGTAGCGCGGGTTCGGCGCCCCGGTACCAAAGATCACCACCTGCCAGCCCTCCGCGATTTGCGGCGCGGCCAAACCGGCGCCGTTGGCGGCGGCCATCGTGTCCTGCATGTCCTGCAACAGCTCGGCCAGCCAGGGGGTGCCGAATTCGGTGACGGGGCGCGCCACGCGCAGCAGGCGTGGGTCGCCCATTTTCAGGATGGGGCGGATGCTCATGAAGCCAGTTTAGCTGGATCAAAAATGCTTGACACTCATTTCGTATACGTTATACATTATCCGAAATCAACGAATCAGACACCATGCTGCCCTGGATGCAACCCAACACGGCCAATGACACCATCTCCGCCATGCGTGAGACTTCGCTGGCCAAGCTGGTGCGCGATGACGTGATGGCGCGCATCCTCGGAGGCGAACTGATTCCTGGCCAACGCATCAACGAGCCTGACGTTTCCAGCCGGCTGCAGGTGTCGCGAGTACCGGTGCGAGAAGCCCTTCGAGAGCTGGAAAGCTCCGGGTTGGTGGTGTCAAGAAAACATTCGGGCGTCTTTGTCCGGCAACTCACACCCCGCGAAGTCACCGATCTCTATGAAATGCGGGGCGTGCTCGACGGTTTCGCAGGCCGCAAAGCCGCCGCCCTTGCACGGGAGCCTCGGGCTGCGCTGTGCGCACAACTGCAACACTCAATCGACCAGATGAACGCCTACGCCGAGGTGCGCGACGTACAAGCGTATTACGGCGAAAACCTGCGCTTTCACTGGCTCATCGTGGAAGCCGCGGACAACCACAACCTGACCGAAACCTACCGTGGAATCGTCCAAAAACTGCACTTGATGCGTTTGCACAACCTCTCCAAGGACTTCGGCATGCGGACATCCATTGCCGAACATGTCGAGATTGCCAGCGCGGTGTCCGCCGGAGATGTCACAGGCACCCAAGTGCTGCTCGGCAACCACGTAAACGACGCCTACCGGCGATTGAATGAGCAGAAATAACCGGTTTTTCAACCCCACAACAGGAGACAACAATGCAAAGACGATCGGTATTGAAAGCAGCAGTGGCCAGCGCCATCCTGCCTGCAGCGAGTTGGGCCCAAAGTGCTTACCCCAGCCGACCCATCAAATACATCATCCCGGTCGCAGCAGGTGGCGGGTCGGACCTGATCGGACGGGCATTGGCAGAACAGATTTCCCGGGCCTTGGGGCAACCAGTGGTCGTGGAGAACATTGGCGGCGGCGGTGGCGTCATTGCCTGCCAAACCACCATGCGATCTGCACCGGACGGCTACACCCTGATGCAAGGCTACGTAGCGACACACGGCACAGCGCCCGCCACACGGCGCGTGCCATACGATCCGCTGAAGGACTTTTCACCTGTTGGCATGATCGGCAGCACGCCCAATGTGCTGGTCGTCAACGCCAACACGCCCGCCAACTCCCTGCAAGAGTTCATCCAGTACATCAAGAAAAATCCGGGCAAGTTGTCCTACGGTTCGGCGGGTGCAGGCTCGCTGACGCACCTGACAGCTGAACTGTTCAAGCAACAGACCGATACTTTCATGGTGCACATCCCATATCGAGGCATTGCGCCAGCAACTACCGACCTGATCGGCGGCCAAACGCAAGCCATGTTCCCGGGTCTGGCTGCAGCACTGCCGCACATTCGGGGTGGCCGACTGCGCGCGCTGGCCGTCACGGGAGACAAGCGTCACCCCCAACTGCCCGACACGCCGACGATGGATGAGCTTGGACTCAAAGGCTTTGATGCCCAGCAATGGTACGGAGTTGTCGGGCCCGCAGGCATGCCCGCGACCGTCGTCAAAACTTTGAACGACACCATGGCCTCCATCCTGGCGCAAGACGAGTTCCGCAAGAAGCTCAGCGCTGAAGCGGTCGAACTTTCGCCCATGGTACCCGCACAAATGGCGGAATTCATGAAGCGCGATCTGGCGCGATGGACCAAGGTGGCCAAAGACCGCAACATCAACCTCGACGCCTGACCACTTTTGCTTTAACCGTGCCGGAGCATGTTGCTCCGGCCATTTTTTGTGAACCGCCAACATGACAGTCAATACCACGGTCGAAGCCGATCGCAATGCGCCCCCCATCACCCAGATCCTGGCGCGGTTTGTCGCCGAACACCCCAGCCAGGGCTGGAGCGATGCCGTCGAACAAGAAGCCCATCGCACATTCCTGAACTGGCTTGGGTGCGCTGTGGGCGCGGCGGAACATGAATCGGTCACTTCGGCTTTGTGGGCGGTACAGGTGCTGCAGCCGGCCCCACAGGCGGCCCTGGCGGGCCGGCATGAACGGGTCGACATGGCAAGTGCCGCGCTGATCAACGGGATCGGTTCCCACACCTTCGATTTCGATGACACGCACCTCAAAACCATCATCCACCCCGCCGGCCCGGTTGCATCGGCCGTGCTGGCACTGGCCGAGCACCTCGGCAGCAGCGGCCGCCAAGTGATCGACGCGTTGGTGCTCGGCATTGATGTAGCCTGCCGCATGGGCA